>JANPNP010000310.1:0-7436 GCA_031427535.1 Bdellovibrionales bacterium
TCTTTAAGTCCATTTAAGCTGGCAGTGATAATGGTAGAAATTGTGTTAGATAATTTAATTTGTTCATCAGTTGTAATAGCAAACTGCCCACATTCATTTGCAATAATTGGTTTTTGAGATGCTTCTTTAACTTCGTCACACTCTTTATTGCAGGTCCCAAAATCTTCACTGCAGGTCGTTTTCATAGAATTCATTCCTGTTAGAGCCGTATTTCCAATTAAACTTCCGCGTGCGCACTCGGATGCGCTACCTGTTCCTGCTTTACTTTTTATTTGTGCATCCAAAAAATCTTTTGCAAAACTACGTACGTAAACAGCACCCTCATCTGTGGATTTGTCTTCATCACAACTTTTTACCGCGCGCGCTGCTGAAGATTTACATTCTTCTGCCTTCGTTTCCCATTTTTGCAGGCACTGATCAAACAAGGAGTTGCCTCCAGAAGCACTTGCGGGAGTAAAGCATTCACCAGTGCAATCCGTATTATTACCGCCACCTTCAATGCATCGCGCGTAGCAAGCTTGAACTTGTGCTGGAGCAGCTTTCGCACATGAGCCACCAGCATCTGGTCGAATCGGATTTCCGTTAGCATCAGTTGAGCAATAGCATCCATTTTGATCTGGATCATACGTTCCACCTTTTGCAGAACACTCAGCAGAAAGAGCAGCGCTCGAAGCCGGTGCATTTTGCGTAGATACTTGCTGAGTCGGCCTAGTCGGCTGCGGGCGCCTTGCAGGCGCTGGTCGCTTTATAGTTGTTGGTGTCGGAGATTTCGTCTGTGCAGCTCTTTGCACATCGGTAAGGACTGGTGAAGTAACGACACCCTGGGTAGAACGTGTAGGACCTTTTGGTGCTGGGGCATCGTTAGTGTACTCGTATCCAGTTACGTTTCCCATTTGGTCGTATACGGGTCGTTCTCCGGCCAGTGTTTCTTCAGTCAATCCAAAAACAAACAAAAACAGTAAAGAAAAAGCAGTGGCGTATTTCATACTTTTATCCCCTTGCATGATGGTTTCTTATCGGCAGTCTCATTGCTGGACTAAAGCAACTTACGCCACTCGTACACATGATGCATCTTTCACGATGAGTCTCAGTTTGAGATAGAACTGCTTCACGATTCCCATTTCGATTGCAAGCAATAAAAAAGTATGAAAATTGATTTTTAATGCCGATTTATTTGTCAGCTGTTGAAAAAAAATACACCAAAATTTTTTATTTTTTCATTGGTGATTTAGGCTTAAGTTGTACAAACTTTTATCCGACAATAGATACATGAAAAAGAAAATTATAAATGCTGTGTTAACTACCTTTTCTGTTTCTGTACTTGTTTTAGCTTTTCAAAACTGCGCCAGAGCTAAATTTTCATCGCTTGCCTTAGACAGAAGCGTTGCAAATTTGGGCGCAGGCACTGCGGTCCCACTAGATCCTGATCTAGCGGTTCCTTTGGACCCTTCAGATCCCCTTACGTGCGTGTTTAATGGTTCTACTTACACCGAGGGCCAAAGCGTGCCAGCCTTTCAAAATTCAAGCGTTACGTTCGGGCAAGTTTGCGTTTCTGAATTAAGACAGTGCAACAGCGGAATTTTAAGCGGCAGTTATAGCTTTGCAGCTTGTGCAAGTGGTACACCGAAATCATGTTTATTTGATGGTCGCACAATCGAACACGGAAACTCTGTTGAAGCGGCACAAAATCCAACGGTTTCCTTGGGCAATAGTTGTGTTTTTGAAAATAGAGTTTGTAATGATGGCGTGCTATCTGGCAGTTACGCCTATTCGTTGTGTTCTCCGCAGACCGCGATGGCTTGCTTATTTGACGGAAGAACAATTTCACATGCGGCTTCTGTGGCAGGGTTTTTAACTAGCACAGTACCATTTGGTGCCGCGTGTGTTGCCGAATCTCGCATTTGTAATAACGGCCTACTTTCTGGAAGCTACACCTTCGGATCCTGCAATCCAGGAGCGCCCAGCAGCTGTCTATTTGATGGAAAGACACTAGCCCATGGCGAAAGAGTCATTAGTTTTGAATCAAGTACTAAAAACTTTGGCGAAACGTGTGCTTCAGAGGAACGCACCTGTAATAACGGAATTTTATCAGGCAGCTTTGTATTTCCAGCATGTGGCGTGGGGGCCGCGAAAGCTTGTACCTTTAACGGTGCTACCCTTAATCACGGTGCATCCGCAGTAGCATTTCAAGCAGGAAATGCAGCATTCAATGAAAATTGTGTTGCCGAATCACGACTATGCGCTAATGGCATTTTATCTGGATCATTCACTTTTGGTTCGTGCGCCATTGCAAAGCCTTTGTCTTGTTTATTTAATGGAGTCACGGTTCCTCATGGTAGTGATATCCCAAGTTATGAAACGTCGTCAGTTCCATTCGGGCAGCAATGTATTTCAGAAAAGAAAGTTTGCAACAACGGAATTTTATCTGGCGATTTTTCACAATTAAGTTGCGCTGTCACACCTGCTGCAAGTTGCACGCTGAACGGAAAAAAGGTTGACCACGCAAGCGCTGCCACGGCCTACTCAGCCGCAACAGTTCCATTTGGAAATCAATGCGTATCAGAATCACGTCTGTGTACTAACGGAAGCCTATCCGGGTCGTTCACATCCGATTCATGTTCAGTATCGGCTCCGCAGGCTTGTCTATTTAACGGGGAATCTATTCTACACGGAACTTCGGTAACTGGTTTTGCAAAAAACGCTGTCGGTTTCAACGACGTATGTCAGTCACAAAATAGAACATGCAACAACGGAGTTCTTTCTGGAACTTTTTCTAATTCAATTTGTTCTGTCGCACCAGCCGGTAACTGCAGTCTGAACGGAATTTCAATTGCGCACGGTGCAGCCAAATCTTTCAGTGCAGCGCCATCAGTTCCATTTGGTCAGGCTTGCGCTGCTCAGACCAGAACGTGTGCAAATGGTTCACTTTCTGGCAGCTACACATTTGAATCATGCTCTGTGGCGGCGCCGCTAGCATGTTCTTTTAACGGAGTTGTCGTACCGCATGGTACAGGCATTACTGGCTATGCCGCAGCAGCTGTAGCCTACAATCAAAGCTGCCAAGCTGAAGCCAGATATTGTAACAATGGATTTTTATCAGGAAGTTATACAGTTAGTAGTTGCGCGCAGAATGCACCACGTGCTTGTTCTTTCCAAGGCGGCACTGGGCAGTATGAATGGCTAAGTGCGGGAACTGACGAAAGCTCAGGATCTTATTTATCTGAAGTTCTTACGACTTATACTTTACAGCACGGCGAAAGCAGAGCATTTTTTGCAACTTCATTTTTGTCTTTTGGTAATGGTCGCGGCGGAATAAGCAGCTGGCAATGTCCAGTAAGCCCGGCTGGAAATCGCACATGCATTGACGGCGCATTATCGGGTAACCCTGCTTATGACAAAACAACATGCGTTTATAAATTGAACGAGCCCCCATCACCACTGATGATTCATTTTAATTCAGATGTAGAAAAAGCAGAACCGTTGGTTTTTGGGTCGCAAAAAAATGGCGTTAATTTTGATATCTTGGGAATTAATTCTTATCCCGAGGCCTTTTCAAAGAAAAGAATTTCTTGGTACAAATCAAAGCAGTACTATTGGGTTACCTTACCGAACGCAAAAGGCGAAGTGAATGGTATCAATGAATTGTTTGGTAATAATACCTATGGCCGCGACAATAAATTTGCAGCTGATGGGTATAAGGCACTTGCAAAATATGACGGAAAATCGCTTGATGGTAAAAAATCAGCCGGAAAGTCTGACAATTTAATCACAAAAGCAGATCCGGTTTTTCAAAAACTAAGACTATGGGCAGATAGAAATCATGATGGCCTGGCACAAAAAAGTGAATTGGTTTCTTTAGATAGCATGAGCGTCGAAGCCATAGATTTAAATGCAGATGCTAACTATAAAGAAACAGATAAATACGGCAATGATACAACTTTGAAATCAGTTGTTAAAACAACAGATGGTCGTTACCACCTAATATTTGACATGTGGTTTAAATACCAAGAACCAAAGTAACCGGAGAGATTATGAAAAATAAAAAAATAGTTTTAGGAACAGTCATTACAGTTTTCACAGGGATATTCATGTTTTTCACTTTTTCGAATCAAACTGAAGCTGAAAAAATGACTTTAACAACAAATATGAATGCAAAAGCGAATCAAGCTGTGAATAAGGCTATGGATAAAGCTGCGGATAAAACTAAAGAACCAGTCCTTACGCAACAAGCCACAGCCCAAACCTTCGCAAAATCCACGAATACTGTCGCAGAAAAAGTAAATGAAGAAAAAAATCAACAAAAGCCAGTCATTGACCCTGATCTCAAACGCCAACTGCTAAGCAGTCAAAAGGTTTTCGTCCAGTAAAAGCTATTCTGTTGCTACTAAACTATTCAATTTAATAGCGCAATTTATTTGGCTTGCATGATTTATTTGGCATTAAAGAAAGAACGAAATACAGTCTAGGCATAATGCTAATCTAGCAAGGAGCTTACATGTCTAACACTTTAAAAAACTCATTCTTCGATTATACAGTGAAATCAGCAACCAATACAGATTACGATCTTTCGCAACACAAAGGCCAAGTGGTGCTAGCAGTTAATGTTGCCAGCAAGTGTGGCCTGACCCCACAGTATGAGGGTCTTGAAATGTTGTACAAAGAATTTGGAAATCAACAATTTATGATATTAGGCTTTCCGTGCAATCAATTTATGGGGCAAGAGCCTGGAACAAACGAAGAAATTCAAAGTTTTTGTTCGACAAATTACGGAGTAACTTTTCCTATTTTAAATAAAATTGACGTGAATGGTAAGAACACAAATCCGGTTTATCAATTCATGAAAGAAAAAGCGCCGGGCATTTTAGGAACTGAAGATATCAAATGGAACTTTGGTAAATTTTTGATTGGTAAAGAAGGTCAGGTTATAAAACGATATGCTCCGACGACTGCACCTAAAGATTTGATCGTCGATATCAAAGCTGCGCTAGCATAGGACCAGCGACTAAAATTGTTTACACTGAGATGCATTTACAATAAAGTGGCCTATGGAAAAAATATTCACTGACGATATGCATTTCCGTTATCAATCACGCACAGTGTATGCTCCTGCTGCCGGCGCGCTGATGTCTTTGTCGCTAATGGTGCTAGCCTTATTCAAATCGAAGGGCTTAATTGAGTTCTTCATATTTGCTTCTTTTTCCATATTATCTTTGTGGGTAGCCGCATTATTTTTTGAAATAGTTCATTTAGAACTAAACCATACCAACGATTCAGCAACCCTGACTCGAACCACGCTACGGCGATTCAAGCCCACAACTGAGCGTGTTGTATTTCGGTTGTCGAGCTTAAACTGTGTGTGGATGGAATTTCTAATTCAATACAACTATCGGTTGAATCTTCGGTTTGGCAATGAGTGGCTGCCTTTAACAATTACCTATCCCCAAAAACCACAGGTTAAAAAGATTGAAGCACGCCTAAGTCAGTGGTTGGATGCCAGGAAATTAAACGTAAAAACTGGCGAGGGGCCCCTGCCAACGATTGACTAGCTGTTCAATCGTTTTCTTCTAAATGTAGCGATCAGTAAAAAAAAGGCCCGTGATCAAATCACAGGCCTTCATTAATCAAAAGAATTCAGTTTCCTAGTTCAACTTTTCCTTAGCAGAAGCTTCTTTACCAGAATCTTTTGCTTTTTTAGCTTTCTTTGGCATATCCATTTCAACAGACGCTTCACCGGCAACTGCATCTGACATATCGTTCGTCATTAACAGCTGACCAATTCCGTTATTTGCTAAAACAGTTGCGCGTAATTCCGTACAAACAGCAGGATTTGCTTTTAAATACTCTTTAGCTTGATCGCGGCCTTGGCCCATACGCTCACCCTTGTAAGAATACCAAGATCCAGATTTTTCAACAATACTTGCGGTCGTTGCTAAATCTAAAATGTCGCCTTCAGCAGAAATGCCTTCGCCGTACATTAGATCGAATTCAACTTTTGTAAATGGCGGCGCCATCTTATTTTTTACAACTTTAACGGCTGTACGATTTCCAACAACATCTTCACCGTTTTTAAGTGCGCCGACACGGCGAACATCTAAACGAACTGATGCGTAGAATTTTAAAGCGTTTCCACCTGTAGTGGTTTCAGGGTTTCCGAACATAACACCAATTTTCATACGGATCTGATTGATGAAAATAACCAATGTATTAGATCGGCTGATCGCACCCGTAAGTTTTCGTAAAGCTTGTGACATCAAACGAGCTTGTAAACCCATATGAGAATCACCCATGTCGCCTTCAATTTCTGCCCGCGGAGTTAATGCCGCAACCGAGTCAATAACTAGTACGTCAATAGCGCCAGAACGCACAAGTGTTTCCGTGATTTCTAAGGCTTGCTCGCCATTATCGGGTTGAGAAATCATTAAGTCTTCAATGTTCACACCTAATTTTTTAGCGTAGTTTACATCTAGTGCGTGCTCTGCATCGATGAACGCAACCACGCCGCCTTTTTTCTGCGCTTGAGCAATAACTGACAATGCTAAAGTTGTTTTACCAGAAGATTCTGGGCCAAAAACTTCAACGATACGGCCTTTAGGCAAGCCACCTATGCCAAGGGCGATATCTAAAGATAAAGCGCCTGTTGAAATCACTTCAACATCTTTCATTAAATTTTCGCCGGTATTCAATCGCATGATTGAACCTTTGCCGAATTGTTTTTCAATTGTACTGACAGCAAGTTCTAAAGCTTTAATTTTTTCGCTTTGAGATTTTGCATCCAGTGTTGAGTTTGTGTTTGTAGCCATCTTTTTTCTCCTTGTTAAAAAATCACTTAATAAATAAAGCTAAATGTTTCACAGCTTCGGCACATGCTTGTAGCTGTATCTGTTTTCGCTCACCTTCAAAGTGATGTTCGAAAACATTTGTTTCACGATTTGCACCAGCCACTGCAATTATCACAGTTCCAATTGGCTTCTGTGGTGATCCACCACCCGGACCAGCAATCCCGGTAATTGCCACGGCAACTTTGACTTCCAGTTGCTTAACACACCCTTCAGCCATCTGCTTTGCAGTTTCAAAACTAACAGCTCCGAATCGCTTAAAGGTGTCAGCGCGCACACCCAAAAGTTTTTCTTTTACCGAATTAGCGTAGCTAATAATGGATCCAAAAAAGATCTCAGAAACCCCCGGATGCAGCGTTAAATAACTGGACAAAAGTCCACCCGTGCAGCTTTCAGCACACCCCAGCGTGATGTTCTTGTCACGCAGATCCTGAACCACTTTTGCAGTCCAACTTGAGAGCTGATTTTCTAGTATTTCGTCATTAATTTTCATATAATTTACATATCCAGACTGAACGTAAATTAGTTGGTTGTCAAATTTGTTATTTGCACACCGAGCCAATTGGTCTGGGTGTAGATCATTTGCAAGATTAAGCTGCC
>JANPNP010000311.1:0-11351 GCA_031427535.1 Bdellovibrionales bacterium
ATTGTTAAGTAGGGAACTGTAATCATTAAGACTTCATCTTTAATATAATTCCAAAAACAGCAAATAGCAAACCTGCAAAAAGTAAAAGAACAAATTTTATTTTACTTTTAATTATCATTGCACGTTCGTTTTTAATGGTAATAAATGACGGTTCCTAGGTAGAGCCTAGACCAAAATCGTCTCAAAATAAAATATGATAATATACGCTATACTTATTAATAAAGTTAGCGTATATTATCATTTATGAGAGCTCATAAAGCGACTGCCGAAACCAAAGCTATTACCCTTTTTCGAAAGGCCGGGGGCATGATGAGAACCGCCCAGGCCATCAAAGCAGGCATCCACCCTGTCATACTCTATAAGCTGCGGGATCAGGGGCAGATTGAGTCCATCGGACGAGGCTTTTATAAACTGACAGATCAGTCGGCGGGCTCAGATCCACAGCTAGTTCAAGTAAGCTTGAAATATAAAAATTCGGTTTTGTGTCTTACGTCAGCACTTTTTATTCATGAGCTGACGACGCAAATTCCTAGAAAGGTATGTATCGCGCTACCGAAAGGGACGCATGGGCCGTCGGAAAACGCTGGTGCTCAGTTTATTTTTCTAGCTGATAACCAGTACAAGTGTGGTATCGAAGAAAGAAATACGGGTGGAATTAAATTTAAAGTTTATGACCCTGAAAAAACAGTCGTGGACTGTTTTAAATTTCGTAATAAAATCGGATCGGATTTGGCTGTGGAAGCCTTGAAGGAATGGAAGAAGAAAAGACATAAGCATCTTAAGAAACTTTTGGAATACGCTCGAATTTGCCGAGTTGAAAAAATTATGGCACCTTATATTGAGGCCCTTTCATGACGACTAAAAATATTGCAGCTTCGGTTTCTAACAAACTTTTAAAAATTAGCAAAACTTCTGGCCGTGGTTTTAATGAGATCTTAGTATATTATGGGATGGAAAGATTTTTGGCGCGATTAAGCCATTCAAAATTTAAATCTCAATTTGTCTTAAAGGGTGCATTGGCTTTGCATGTTTTGAAAAGTGAGTTAGCAAGGGCTACAAGAGACATTGATTTCTTAGCGTTTGAATCAAATGATCATGAAAAAATGAAGAAAGTGATCCAAAAGATCTGCGAAATACAAATGGAAGACGGGATTATTTTTGATTTGAAATCCATTCAGTCTGTAGTCATAAAAGAAGATGCAGATTACGCTGGCGTTCGAATTTCGCTCAATGCGAAATTAGATACAGCTAAAATTCCGCTTCAGCTTGATATTGCTGTGGGTGATTTAATGACGCCAGAGCCGAACGAGTCAAACTTTCCTGTCCTAATTGAAGGGAATGAATTCAAGCTCAAGACCTATCCGAAAGAGACTGTGGTTGCCGAGAAAGTTCACGCGATGGTGGCCCTTGATATGGCCAACAGTCGCATGAAGGATTTTTTTGATATCTGGTTTTTGGCGACAAATTTTGAATTTGATGGTCGGCTGCTTAAGGAGGCTATAGAAAAGACTTTTAAAAATAGAGATACCGAGATAGTTGAAGTGCCGACAGCTCTGACACCGGCTTTTTATCAGAATAAACAGAAAGAAATTCAGTGGAAGGCATTTCGCGGAAGAATTGGTTCCGAATCTCCTGAAAATCTTGAAGTGGTATGCAGGGTGGTCTCTGATTTTATCACGCCTATCATCGAAACAAGCTTTGCTCATCAAGAGTTCATAAAAAAATGGGCTACGGGTGTCTGGCGGTGAAGATATTTTTGCTTTTTTTCAAATAGCAATGTGAAGTTTTTTAGATTAGCGCTAAGTTTCGTCATCCGGGGTTTCAATGGCCTCTAGCTTAGGAATGGTGAAACGCACGAAATCACCGACGCGCTCGCGGGTCATGCCTTCATGGCTTACGGGCCGATCAAACTTGAATTCTTCACGAAATGTCTGAAAATTATTAGTGCGAATTTTTTTGTTTCCCTGATCGACTTCATCCGCGTGTTTACGCTGTCCCGAAATAATAGCGCGATTTTTCTGAACTGAAACACGCAGATTGTTTTGTTCGTGTTCTGGTGCATAAGCTTCAATAACATAGATACTGCCGTTATCGCTGATGCGACTTCCGCGATCTTGTACTTTGTAAAAACGGTCGGTGTCTTTTGTTTCGTAATTTTGTGTGATGGTTTCAGCTTTTGCGCGCCTGTTGTACAACGCCTGTTTGTCATTAATCACTGGAATGCCATCAGCAGCAGGTTCCCGTGTCTTTATGTGGTTAACTGCTGCGTCCGATTTGCCGTCTATTTCACGGTTCTTATCCGCATAGTATTGCTTCATTGATTGCAAATCTTCTTTTTGCTGTTTTGCAAGTTCACGCTTTTGTTTTGCCTGGTCTTGTTGAGCTGCGCGCAGTTCGGACTGTTGAGCGCGGCGATTTTGAATAGATTCAGCCATGCTTTATTGTATCAAATTGAGAATAAATTGTAGCTAAATGCGCACCTAGGGTTTCATTTCTGGGCTTTGGCAATAGCCTTGATAGTGGCTTGTATTTCCCTTGCAGCGCCACGTCTGGACGTACGTCAGGGATTCGTTGGTGCCGACCGGATAAACGGACTGGTATTGCTCGGGATCCAGTGTGGATTGTATCTGCCTGGTTGCATTGGTTTTTGAATTTGTAAACTGCAGCTTGAATACCCGGTATTCTGCACTAGCGATGGAGCTGCTAATTATAATGACAATTACTAAACGTGTACGCTTCATTAGTACACGTATCGGAAGATCGCATAAAAAAATGAACCTAGTGCGTTTGTTTGGTATGCGAGCGGATATTATTTTCGATAATGTAGAAGTAAGCGCGCACAATGCGCTGTTTCGATTCAGCATCCAATGAGTTAATGTAGTCTTGTTTTTGCGTTAGTGATTTAAACTGAAGTAGCTTCATCACTTCGTCTTGAACTTTTTTAAGATTCTCGGGATTAAAAAAATCGTCTTCGTTGTACGGTTGTTTGAAAACATCAGAAATAAGATCATTATCAAAAAGCACGTGAATGCCCAATTCTGATTGATTCAGAATTTTCTGCAGACTTTGCACTTGTGATTGATCTAAATAGACTTCAACCTTCGACATATTAACAGCGTAACTGTCTCTGTCGGTTTGTCCATTGTCTTAAGCTTTTGACTATTTTCGTCAAAACACTTGCCACCTTGGCTATAGTATTTAGAATACAATCTAAGCATTGGAGCAAAGAATTGTGAACAAAGTTGCTAGCAAATTAAACAAAAAAACCAAAGTCAAAAAAAGTAAGCAGATCAAAATTAAAATGCGCAACAAACCCAGCAAGCAATCGGCAGCTGGCAGTAAAGCTAAAACGCACAAAGCAACCAAACAATTACAACACAAAGAGCTTATCATTATCGATGAAAAACAGGGATTGATTTTCGAGAATGAAAAAACGATGTTCGGTTATTTTTCTGTAGCCATTAAGGACTACGAAAACAAATATCGAAAATTACATCAAGCTAGCCTTGATTTTTCAAGTGCCGAACAAGAAGAGCTTGAATATTTACTTGAAGACACATTAGACGATCCTGATGAAATTTGGATTGATGATGGATCATACGAAGACTTAAAAGTTCATACTCTGATTAAGACTGTTGAAACAGTACAGCAGACATTTCACTATGTTGCTGTGGTTTATATTAACACGGAAGAAAATTATCCGACGTTTGTTTTCATGCATTTTCCAACAAAAGATTTAGCAATGCTTGAAGCATTTCGCGAAATCGAAATTGTATTTCACCGAAAGCTTGAGGCCATTGAATTTGCAGCCATTGACGGGGATTCACTGCTTGAAGGCGATTATTTAGCGATTGGTTTATTGGAAGCCATGATAAAAATTCGCGGTGAAAAAGACATCGCCACGGACAAGTTTCAAGAATTCGCAGAACACCGAGAATCAACGATTGATTCGCCGGATGAAATTTGGCGTAAAGTTGATTCAACTGGGCACGTTTTAGTTTCGTTTATAAAAGAATTTCCCGACGAGGGAACTGAAGATTTGCATTATCTAGTTATCACTGAAGAGGATGCTGAATCGCAAATAAACACGCTGCTTTTTTCATTCCCAACTAACGATATCACTTTGGTAGATCGTTACCGTCAGGGAGAAAACTTAGAAGCCGAAGAAGTTTTAACAGAATCCAGTCATTAGAAGCAGTATTGGCTAAATGCTGCAGTAAATTGTGCGGGGTTCCAGCCTGCAACAGCTGCGCTTTTTAGCGCATGCATGTCTGTTAAAATAGATGCGCGTGCCGTGCCATCAGAATTAAACTGATACTCGGCCGGATTTGCGTTGAATGCGGGTATTAAGCTGTTTAAGTTTCCGATAATTTTACCGTCGCTGTTGTAAGCCACAACTTTTAAAACCTGAAAAAGGCCATTAGGATCAGCTAAATTAATATAAAATCCATGAGCACCATTAACGTGTTCAGCGCCTAAAGCCGTGTGACCAGAGGAAACAGTTTGTCCTGTAGACGGATCATAAGCAGAAGCTGCTAACGGTGTTTCACTTAATACAGCCTGACCATTTATAACTCGCCATTTAAAAAATTTAATAATGTTTCCTGGTTTTGTAATCTCTGAATTTAGAAAGTTAAACTTAAGCTTGATCCATTCTGTACTAGCGTTACCCGAGTCATCAGCAACAATAGCCGTATTAAAAGAAAAGTTTGCATCAACTGCTTTGTTGCAATTTGCTAAAGCTTTCTGTGAATTAATATCATATCGATTTGAGCTTTGATCGGTAGCAATTGCGGTTGATTTCGAGTTACCACAAGCGGTTAGTAGGCTTACAACTGTAAGGATTAAGGCAATTTTCAATGTGGTTTGCGTGATGTCTGTCGTTTGAGTTGTAAGGTCTTTCATTGTGTTCCCCTTGTTGTAAGACTTATACAGCAATCAAGCGGCCATATTTCACTCTGAAACACAAGGTGGCGGTGGTTGCTAGGGTGGTCCTCGAAGTTCGAAAATGAGACTTTGGTGAACTACCAAATATTATTCTAGAACAAATGCAAAATGCGGCTTATCAGGTGAATTTATTTTTGACGTCACACTTTGGGACGGCCGGCATCGCATAGGCTTCCTGCCTGCTGAAAGCTCTGCTTTCAGACTATCGCTTCTCAGATGCATCACGCATCTGAGATCTTGGATTAGATCTTTGTATAATAACTGGCACCGCAATCAAAAAAGATAAAAACAATCAAGTTTGGCCCGGAAGGCCAAACTTTCGGGATCAAAAGGGCAGAGCCCTTTTACTGCCAGGATGGCACATCCTAACTTAGCCCAAGCTCGGCCCAGGTAATGCCATCACCGCCGCTGTCTGCCGCACCAGCTTTCCATTTTTTCACGTATACCGAGCGTGATAAGTACGTACGGATTGATTTCTTCAGCGATTCGGTACCGTGACCATGAATAATTTTAATGCGGTCTTCATTTTGTGTCGTGGCCAAATCCAAGGAAATTTCTAACTCTTCTAGTGCTTCTGTTACTGTTTTTCCGCGCAGATCTAGGCTTCGGTCCTCGTCAACGAAAGTGGCTCGGGCAGAGCCGCTTCGGCGTGCTAGATTTTGTGTGGGATTTGCAGCCTTAAGCGGTGGTTTTAATTCTGTCCATAGGACCTGTAGCCGTATGGACTGCGATAACACTAAGACTTCACCTTTGGTATTGGGCTTTGATTGCACAATGCCATCTTGATTAAGCGACGACACAAAAATTTTACTTCCCGGTGGGAATTTTTCTCCGAAATCGGCAGCGGTTTGCAACTGTTGTGGCTCGTTTGAACCTTGCGGTTTAGCTTTTACTATTTCAGGCAAATTAAATTTTATTTCTTGTAACTGGCGATGTTTGTTCAGCACATCGGATGCTTTTACTGTAGCAATGGCATCATCTACTTTTTCGCCGGCTTTTTTAAGGGCCTGGGATAATTTCTTCTGTTTTTCATTTTCAAATTCATTTAGCTTCAATTCGTATTCGGTTTGTGTTTTTTCAGCAATTTTAATTTGCTTTTTTAATTGGTCTTGCAGTTGATGAATATCTTTTTTTAAATTCTCGAATTCGCTCATTTGGTTTTGTCTTGATTTAGCTGCAGGACTTAAATTTTCAACCGCTGAATCTAAAATATCTTTTGATATTCCAACACGTCTAGCCGTTTGCAGTGCCAGCGAATCGCCAGCAATGCCAGATAGAAATTGATATGTGGGCCTGCCGCTTTTAGAGTCGTATTCAAGGCTTCCGTTTAAAACTACGTCTTGATCGCGCCAACCCATTTTCAGCGGACTTAAATGCGAGGTGATAATTGCAAATACTTTATTTGATCCGTAGCGTTCAATAAATGCGCGGGCTAATGCGCTACCTTCTTCAGGGTCCGTCGAGCCACAAATTTCGTCGATAAGAATTAAATTTTGATAGCCCTGAAGCTTTGATGCTTGATCTAAAATTTTCAAGTGGGCGGCAAAGGTACTTAAATCTTCATCTACACTTTGTGCGTCCCCGATGCCGGTCACGATATGAGTGAAGAATGGCATCGTCGAACTAGCATCAGCGCAAATTAATAATCCACAACGCGCCATTTGTGAAGCTAAACCAATCGATTTAAGCAGTACGGTTTTTCCACCGGCATTTGGACCCGATAAAATTAAAATACTTTTTTCAGGAGTTAACTGCACCGAATTGCTGACTAAATTTTTACCCGAAATTTTCAAAAGCGGGTGAACTAAGTCCTTTAGAAATAAGTTGGCTTCATCAAAACGGCAGGGGTGCGCATCAAGCATAGTGGCCAGCTGGGCTTTAGCTAGTAAGACGTCACATTTAAGTAGTGCTATTCTGGTTTTTTCAAAATCGTTCACGGCTCGGGCCATGTATTCGGAAATATCTAAAAGCAGGCGATCAATTTCAATTTCGATATCGCCTTCTAGTTGGCGCACCCGATTGTTCATGGGAATGACAGCTTCGGGCTCCATGAATACGGTTTGTTTTGTATGGGAACTTCCGTGAATAACTCCGGGAACAAAATGTTGCATGCCACCTTTAACTGGAATAACCCAGCGACCTTCACGGGTGGTCACATACTTTTCCTGCAACATGTGATCGATTTTATGATCATGCACTAATTTATCCATATGCGAATGAATCTGACGTGCCAGATTTTCTTTTTCTTTGGACAAGCTATAAAGTTTTTCTGAAGCATCCATGCGTATATCACCTGCCGGCGTCATTAACTGATCGATCGCAGATAAGGGTTCGTCGGCATTCATTAAGTGTTCATTGCAACTTGCGGCCCATTCAGAATTTTGGTCTTTTAATGATTCATGCAGCGCTAGGGTCTCAAGACAAAAATGCCGTATATCTTTAAGTTCTAATGTTTTAAGCACGGCTTTTTTCTTTAGTCGCGAGTGCCAAATTTCAAATAGGTCTAAGCTTTCCATATGGGGGCGAACGCCGCCAAGAATTATTGCAGAGGCACTTTCAATCTCGTAAAAACTGACCTGGGCTTCATCTGGTGTAGGAAATGGCTTAGTTTCGGCTACTAATAGCCTGGCAGCTTCACTGGTTGCAAAAAGTTTAATTTTTTCTAAAATTTCGAACCAATCTAAATTTTTAATTTCGAACATATTTTCCTTTAGCGATAAGAATACCCAACAGCGCAAGCCACATGATCCAGTCTAAGTAACCAAAACGCGTGTAGAAACTTTGCGGTGAATTGGTTAAATATTTAATTTCATACGTATGAGTCCACGTGCTGTTGATTGGAGAAAATTCCAACATGTTGCCATTTGCTAAAATTGCTGACGTAATCCCCGTATTTGTCGAACGAACCATGGGTCTGCGCACTTCGACAGCGCGGGCCAATGTCATTATATTGTGTTGATAGGGTTCAGCCCACCAGCCGAACCACGAATCATTGGTCACGTTAAAAAGAACTTCAGCGCCTAGGTTTGCAAGACCTCTGGAAAATCCTGGATCTAAGGATTCGTAACAAATCTGCGGCCCTAAAGTTATACTTTTTTGATCGCGAAGCTCTACTTTTTGTGGGTAGGGACCGGGCCCTTTTTCGTAAACACCAACGAACGGAAATAATTTGTATAGAAATGGAAACTGTTCACCAAACGGTAAGTATTCGCCCATGACAAGTAACGCCGACTTATTGTACGTGTCGGCAGCTAATTTTTTTAGTGGGCTTACATAAAATACAGAATTGCTGACTAACGGAAATCCAAGATGATTTCGTTTATCAACACTTTGCGAATAGGCCCCGGTCAACAAGACAACATTCCATTGCTGAACTTTTTGCAGCAAAATTTGTTGCAAGTGACGGGCATGGTAAGCTGCATCTAAAGCAATAGGAATTGCAGTTTCTGGCCATAGCATTATTTCTGAATCTTTTTCCGCCGCCAAGTGTTTGTCGGTCAACTGGGTGTAGTGATCTAAAATGTAGGGTTGAAACCCTTCCTTTTTTTCAGATTGCACTTTATCGGTATTGCCGATATTTCCTTGTGCTACGGCAAATTTGACTGTGGCATTTGTTTTCGTCCAGCGCTTTTCTTTCATCATGCCTGTGCCCGCAAGTGCTAAAATAAAAATTAAAACGGCAGCACATATACTAACGGCAACTTTTCGGTCCTGATGTCGTTGTAGCCATGCAAAACCAATAAGTGCTTGGATCAATAAAATCCAAGTTGATAAGCCCCAAAAGCCAACTGTATCGGCCCACTGAAAAATGGGTAACTTCATGTACAGAAGGCTATAAGCCAAGTTCCATTCAAATATGCTAGGCCACACACGTTCTAAAAGTGCGTGCGCTAAAGCGATTAAGAGCAGCTGCAACAGTATTGAATTAATCAAGCGCTTGCGAATAACCCAAATTGCAAAAGTTAACGATACCGGAATATAAATATGGACCGTGGCAGCAAAGGCTAATAAGGATCCCAAAGACATCAGCCAGTTGAATTCACCGAATTCACTAGCTGTGTAGAATATCCAGTTAAATCCAATCAACGTTAAGATAAATTGCGCGCACCATCCGACAAAAAATATTTTTCTTAGCGAAACATTTTCCGTGTTTAACTGCAAAGCGGCTAGCCACAGTGGCACGAAGCAGAACAGCAATGCCCAACCCGGAAACGGAATGTAAGAAGTTCCTACTAAAATTCCGCTAACCATAGCCCACAGGTAGGGTCGAGGAATTTGCGTAAAAAACCTAAAAATATTCGACATCCCTAAATTGGTATCATAGACTTTGGGGTAGGGGGTAGCTGCAGTTGGACAAATTAGATGTTAATTTAGACAGTCAGGCGACTAGCCACGCAACAAATCAGACGCCTAGCCAAACAGATGAAATACGCTTTCGCTGTCCTTGCTGTGAAAAACTGTACCGCACCCATATTGATATCTTTTTAAATGATAAACCTGAGTTCGATTGCCAAAGCTGCCAAAAAACGTTTCTACTGACGAACTCTTCGTCTGCTTTTGGGCTGTTCAAAACAGAAGTAAAGGGCAGTCATTTTTCAAGCTGTCCAAAATGCACTCAACTTATGCCCATGGATTCAAACGAGTGTCCATCGTGTGGTATTTTCATCGAAAAGTTTCAAAAGTCTGCAAAATCTGAAAGTCCAACTTTATATGAAATAAATTTGCTTTGGGAAGCTGTGCTTGAAAATTTTAAGAACGATCAAAATCACCAAAACTTTTTAAATTTTTGCCAGAAAAAAATGGCACTTAGTTTTGCATTTCAAAAATATGATGATCTTCGAAAGTCGCTGAGCTTTGATCCGACCTGCGAAAAGTATTTAAAGCAAATTGAATTACGGCTTGAACAGCAATTTATAGCACAAACGCGCGAAGACGTCATCAGCGACAAGCGCGTGGAGAATAGTAAAGGTCAGTGGATTTTTGCAGGCATTGGTTTCGTAGGCTTAGCGCTGCTAATATTTAATCGTATCAAGCCGTTGTTTCCAAATCTAACGGGCCTGGTCGTTTCAGTAACCCTATTAGCTTTTGGCCTTTGGATTTTTTCATCACAAAAAAAAGACATTAAAAAAATGGGCTCGTTTAAATAATTTGTGGGTAATTTCAGTAAATTATAACGTCGGATTCAACTTCAGAAAGTATGCACACCTTTTTTAAGTAAACTCCTTTTACCATACTCTGTAACTGTGCATCTTATATACTGCAAAGTTTCAGAGTATGGATAAATGGGTTTAAACAATTCGCGGGTAATTTCTTATGAATTTAAACAGAAATTATTTAAACGAACCAGAAAATGAAATTTTAAACCAAGGCTAAGTAGCAGGTTTCTGCTATTTGATTTACTGTTCAGGCGTTTTAGGATCTTGACCTAATCTTAGTGTTGGATTTTTCTTGTTCACCGGCTGGGCCATGGCTTCAAGCAAATTTTTACCAAACTTCGCAACGTTTTTCGTGGTTTTTAAGTTTGGATCTTCAGCTTGGCGGCGATTCAGTTTTGGATCAGAATAAAAACTATCTTGCACAACTTCAGATTTGTCTGCGCCTGAAAATGCTTTTTCACCACTTAAAATTGTTAGCGACTTGTAAAGATTTAATTGCCGCGAGGTTTTCGTTTTCGCAATCAATGACTGTGATGTGTCACCTGTTGCTAAGATGTATTTTTTTACGTCCTCTGCTTTGTAATACTGATTTTTATGGGACATAACCAGCACGGCAGCACCAGTAATAAATGCAGTCGCCTGTGACGTTCCAGTCATCAGACCATAAGTATTGTTCGGAAGGCTTGATAAAATATTTTGTCCCGGAGCCGCAATATCAACTGTTTCCGTCCCGTAATTTGAAGACGCTAGCACTTCGGTCGTGGGATCAATCGCAGTGACAGAAATAATATTTTTCAATTTGTAATCGGCCGGGTAGTAGTGATGTTGATCTGAATTCGAGCGTTCATTTCCAGCAGCTGCCACAAATAAAATTCCACGTTTTGCGGCAAGCTCGACGGCATCGTGTTCCTCCTGGGAATAGTCGGTACCCCCGCCTGAATAATTAATAATGTGCGCGCCCATTTTAATGGCGTACTGTATAGCAGCTACTGTATTTTTTAAGTTATCCGTATTGGGAACTTTAGGATCAAAGTACTTTAAAATCATCAGACTTACTTTTGGGGAAATTCCGCTAATGCCTTTTTTATTTTCGGCCTCGGCGCCAATAATTCCTGCGATGTGGGTACCATGACCGTGATTGTCCGTTAATCGGTTATTATTCGATACAAAGTTCCAGCCGTGAATATCGTCAACGAAGCCATTGCTGTCATCATCAATCCCATTGGTGGCTTTGTCTTTTCCAAAGCG
>JANPNP010000312.1:0-1791 GCA_031427535.1 Bdellovibrionales bacterium
CCAATTGTAAAGAGTATTATCGAGGACCATAGCGGAGTTATTAGGGCTTTAGAAAACGCTCCGCAAGGAACTAAAATGGTTATAGAGCTACCAATCATACCCATTGAAAGTTTTTAGTACGCAAAAAAAAGCTGAAACCCAGGGAGCACTCATGGAACTGCATGCACAAAAAAATAGAATCAAGATCCTTATTATTGACGACGAGGCCCCTATCCGCGAGGTGCTATCTGAAAGTTTAAGAGATGATGGTTTCGAAGTTCTAGTTGCGCCAGATGGCCCTTCAGGTTTGCAATGTTTAAAAGATTTTATGCCGGATGTTTGCTTTCTAGATATTTGGATGCCAAAAATGGACGGTATCGAGGTGCTAACGTTAGCCGTGCCACTTTTTCCTGAAACTTCGTTCGTCATGATTTCCGGTCATGGCACTATTGAAACTGCAGTGAAGGCAACTAAGATCGGCGCGTGGGATTTTATTGAAAAGCCGTTATCTTTAGATAAGGTGACTATAGCTATCGATCATATCGTGCAGTTGAAATCCGAAAAAGATGAAAAAAACGCCCTACTAAATAAGTTACGAAAAAGCATAGCACTGGTTGGTGAATCCGAAGCCATGAACAAAGTCCGCACGCAGGTAACAGAATTTGCAAAGACTCCGAATGCTGTCCTAATTCAAGGCGAATTGGGGTCTGGCCGCGAACTTGTTGCCCAGAATATTCACTACATGAGCCCACGGGCCAGCGCGCCGTTTTCAGACATCAACTGTGCAACTTTGCCACAGGACTTAATCGAAATTGAACTTTTTGGAATCGAAAAAGGTGCATTACCTGGAATTGATAAAACTCGTCGCGGAAAAATTGAATTGATCGACGGGGGCACATTATTAATTCAGGAAATCGAAGAGATGCCTACCGTGCTTCAGGAAAAGATTTTAAATTATTTAAAAACAAAAAAGTTCAAGCGTTTCGGAAGTTCCGATGAACATGTCTCAGACACACGATTATTACTAACATCTTCTTACACGCTAGAAACTCTAAAGAAAAACAACAAAATTTATCCCGAGCTTGAAAAAGTGATTCAAAGCTCAAACATGTTTGTGCCTCCCCTGCGAGAGCGCAATCAGGATATCCATTCATTAGTAGTTCATTTCAGCGACTTAGCTGCAAAGCAAATGGCTTCGCTTAGAAAAACAATTTCCGAGCAAGGCATGAAGCTTTTAAATAAACACGCGTGGCCTGGTAACGTGCGCGAGCTTAAAAACTTCATCGAGCGAGTTTATATTTTAACCCCGTCTGATTTTGTCGACGTGCATGACCTTCGTTTTGCTGGACTTATCGATAAACGTGAAGCAGCTGCGGGATCTGCTTTGGACGTTGCTGATATGTCAACTTTTCGCGAAGCAAGGGCTGAATTCGAAAAAGAATATTTGATCAAAAAAATTCAAGAAAATGGCGGTAATATTTCTAAAACAGCTGAATCCATCGGGCTCGAGCGTAGCTACTTGCACCGAAAAATTAAAGCTTACGGGATTGAGGCTAACATATGAAGTGGACACAAACTCATCTATTCACATACAAAGAAGCGCCATCCGATGCCGAAATTCCGTCACATAAGTTAATGATGCGCGCGGGTCTAATGAAGAAGCTAGCCCCAGGTCTTTATTCGTATAGCAGCATGGGTCTGCGGGCGATTCGAAAATTCGAAAATATTATTCGTGAAGAGTTAGCTAAGCTGAACGCAATCGAAATTTTAATGCCGATGGTGCAACCCAAAGAGCTTTGGGTCGAAACCAAC
>JANPNP010000313.1:0-12928 GCA_031427535.1 Bdellovibrionales bacterium
ATCCAGTTGTTGGAGCAACGGCATCACGTCTTCCCATTAAGGCCATAACAATTAAAATCGCGGCGACGATTGCGATCGCCCACCATACTTTGTTTGCTGTTCTCGTCGGTTGACCCATTGTCGAAGTTGTAGCCATATAATCTCCTTGTTAAGATGTATAACATGGTTGAAGCACGATCTGGGCCAGCATAAGATAGGTTTAAAAGGAACGTGTTGGGGCAAAAATACTCAGCGTAACAAAACCAGGTAATTAATGAAAATAGATACGAACTTTTGGGAAAAAAAATTTGCAGAAAAAATTTTGCAAGTGGCAAGCGCAGACGATCCGGCCCATGACTTTTTACATTTCAAACGCGTGGTAGAAATGGCCAAAAAAATTTGCGCAGAAGAGGGCGGCAGGTTGGAAGTTGTCGTGCCCGCGGCATGGCTGCATGATTTAGTTAATGTTCCAAAAGATAGCCCACTTCGTAGCCAAGCCTCTAAACTTTCGGCTGTGGCTGCTACGGAATTTTTAAAAACAATAAATTATCCCGCTGAATTTCACACAGAAATTTCTCATGCAATCGAAGGTCATAGTTTTAGTGCAAACATTGTTGTAGAAACACTTGAGGCTAAAATTGTGCAAGATGCAGATCGATTAGATGCTCTGGGTGCAATCGGAATTGCGCGATGTTTTGCAATCGCAGGAATTTTAAAAAGACCTTTCTATGCGGAGATTGATCCGTTTTGTAACAGTCGAGCCGTGGATGATTCTAAATATACAGTGGATCACTTTTATAAAAAATTATTTGCAACAGTCCAGACATTAAAAACCAACGCTGGCAGAAGCGAAGGGCTTACCAGAGAATCGGTTATGAAAAATTTTTTACGCCAGTTAGAGTCTGAAATTTGTTAGAAAATGACTAATAGTTTTACGAACTTTGCTAACCCAAAGTTTGGATAAAGCCCAGTCTAATTCACTCCGATATGTTTTCTATGAGAATACAAAAAAACATATCGGTCCTAATGAATTATTTTTTGGTGCCGGTACTAATACTTGTTATGCTGGGTTGTTCGAAAACCGGGATCAGTTTGGGATCGACCGAATCTATTACAAATAGCCCCTATTCTGCTAAGCCAACTTATTCCGAATTATATAAAAATATTTTCGAATCAAAATGTTTATCGTGTCATGCGTCTGGCGGTACAAATTTTTTAAGCTATGAAGCGCTGATGGCAGGTGGCTCAGTGATGGCGCTAAACCCTAACGGCAGTACTTTATACAAGCAGGTTGTGGCGGGACTGATGCCGATGGGATCACCTTCACTTTCTTCAAAAGATATCGAGGCTATTTCAACTTGGATTTCAGCGGGCGCAATCTCAGATTTGGCGCCCGAAGTTTTACCCGCGCCACCAAATTCATTAACAAGTGTTGCAACTTCATCGTCGCAAATTGTTCTAAGCTGGAAGTTACCAATGCAAACCTAACCGCAGCAAAAATTTATTTTTATCGTATTTACGTAAAGAATTCTTTGGGAAATTCAAATTTTTCAGATGTTGTTTCGCAGACCACTGAAAGTGTAACTCCAACTCCTACGCCAACTCCTGATCCAGTGCCGACCCCAATTAACACGGCAACATTTAGTTGGCTTAAGACAAAGGTATTTCAACCAAAGTGCTTTGCTTGCCATGCTGCCAGTCAATCAGATCGACGCAATTAGAAATTGGATAAACAGCGGCGCTTTGAACAATTAGGCTTTTTTTACAAATTCTGATTTTAAACTCATGGCTCCTGAATACGTATTTTGACTGCTGCATTTGGGGCAATTGGGTTGTGAATTCATGAAGTGCAATAAAACCACAGGGCCTAGGTTTTGCAAAAATGATTTTCAAATTCGAAATAGCTTAAACACGAGAAAAAATGACCCATTTCAGAATATGAGGAATATTATGACAAAAACTACGGATGATTCAGAGCGGTTCGCAAAATTAATTAAAGAAACTAAGTTTGCAATGTTAACGACAATTGCTGAAAGCGGCGAATTACACAGTAGGCCAATGACGCTTGTCGAGCATGAATTTGAAGGTCAGCTTTGGTTTTTTACCGGAAAAAATTCAGATTTAGCAAAACAAATACAGGCACATTCGAATGTAAATCTGGCTTTTGCAAATATCAAAGATAACTCTTATGTTTCTGCTTGCGGAGATGCGGGTATTCTGAAAGATTCAGCTAAAGAAAAGGAACTTTGGAACCCACTTTACAAAGCGTGGTTTCCAGAGGGACTAGAAGATCCTAACTTATGTCTGCTAAAAGTAGATGTTCGAAGTGCTGATTATTGGGAATCTCCAGCCGCTACTATTGTAAAACTAGTTGGTTTTGCAAAGGCAGTTGTAACCGGAAAGCCGGCTGGATCTTCAGTGGGGCAGCACGGACATATCACAATAAGTTGATATAAATTAATACGCCAAAGGCGGGTTACAATTGCTCTATCGATTTCAAATTGAATTATCTGACATCGATCGCGGAGTATACGAAACTTTAGATTTTCGCATCGTGCAACACCCGTCAGAAACATTAATATACATGTTAACGCGACTGTTCGCCTACGTTCTGAATTATGAACCAAATCTTATTTTTTCAGCGGCAGGGTTAAGTGATCCTGATTCGCCTGCAATGCAAATTGCAGACGGTAATGGCGCTATCAATCTATGGATCGAAATTGGCAATCCATCGACGAAAAAATTACATAAGGCAATGAAGTCAGCAAAAAATGTAACTGTATTTACTTACAAAAGTGCCCAGGTTCTTGTTGACGATATCAAAAGTAATGATGTGCACCGGGCGGCAGAAATTAAAATTGTTGCTGTCGATGCCAAATTTCTGCAGCAGCTTGAAACTTATGTCGCAAAGAATAATCGCTGGTCTATATTACACCAACACGATCAACTAGACATTAACACGGGGGCAAGTTCGTTGTCGTCGATTCTTAGACGTATTACGGTAAAGGAGTTTCTGCTATGATTGAAGTTATCACCATTGAGAAATTTAAATCAGACATTTTTGATTTCACACAAAACACAGAGTGGAAATTTGATCAAGCGACCCCAATTGTGTTAAATTTTACAGCTTCGTGGTGTGGTCCATGTCAAATGTTTGCGCCAACGTTAGAAAAAATTGCTAGTGAAAAGTCATCCGAATTAAAAGTCTATAAAATTGATATTGATAAAACCCCCGAGCTTGCTGCTTTGTTCGAGGTTAAAAGTGTCCCAACGACTTTGTTTATATCGGCTGGTCAGGATCCGGTAATGACGAACGGATTAATGACTGAAGAAAATTTACAAAAAGCTATTCAAGAAATTTTTGTTTCCCCCGCCCAATAAGGGTTTGCTTCAGCTTCGCATCATAAAGATCAAGTAGAATTTTTTGCACGTTAGGCCCTTCAATAATTCCTAATGCTAATGCTATAGCTTGCAAAGTTGCCATTCCTTCTGGTGTGTGTTCTGTGCGTAAATGTAAATTAGATTTATTCACATTACTTATTTTTACTTTTTTAAGTGCTTTCAATTCAGGGTGTCTGGAAAAAACTTTGCTGGCTTGACGCCAATTACCATCAGGAACAATAAGCTGAATTGGTAACGGACTGCTTTGCACAAGTTCTGACGTTAATTCAACGGCATCATCAGATGGAAAAAATAAATAGGTTTGGTAATTTGCGGTTAACAAATCTGACAAATCCAAAGGCTTACAGTTTTGTTCACCACGAATGCGTATTTCGCTGTTTACAAGGCTTTTTAGCGCCAACTGACCTGTGTTGGTGGTGCGTTTCAATTCTTTTCTATGGATAACTAATGCTATTTTTGTCTTTAAATCTAAAGACGTTATAAGTTTGCAGATGCACCGATCTAGGTGCAAGCCGCAGCCCTGACACGGATTTTTCGTTTTTCGTTTTCGATCCTTAAATATCATTTAACCCAAGAATATTTTTACAGTTTTCCATTTTAGATTCAATTTCTGATATCAATCGTTGTAATTTTTGAAGCTCACGGGTGTCGAGTTCATTTTCGATAGCTGCAACTACCATTGGGTGTTTCTTTAGCCATTGTCCCTGTCTTGCAGCATAGGTTTCGGGTATGCCAGATCGCAACGCTGCATGCTTCGCATTCCCATCCACCAAATATTCTGCAATAAATTTTAGTGTCTCAAGTGTTAAGATATTTTTATGAGCTTTAAGTCTAGATGAAAAACCCATTTGTCGAATTCTCATTGTGCATCCTTGCTTCAGCCACGAATATAACCGGGCGCGAAATATTTGTCTTGTCATATTCAGTGAATCCGTCAGATTATTGATTTTAGGGATAATAAAATATGAGTAAACCAGCAATTCCAAAAAACGAAGAACAGCGCCTTGCCGCCCTAAAAAGTTACGATATATTAGATTCAGCTCCCGAAGTTCTTTACGATGATATCGTAACCCTTGCGTCAGTTATTTGTGAAACATCTATCGCATTGGTCACTTTGATCGATAGTGATCGGCAGTGGTTTAAAGCTAAAGTTGGTGTGGACGCAACCGAGACTAATCGCGATATTTCATTTTGTGCGCATGCAATCCATGATGTAAAAGTTTTTGAAATAAATGATGCGACATTGGATAAACGTTTTGCTGATAATCCACTAGTAACTGACGGCCCCCGAATTAGGTTTTATGCTGGTGCACCGCTAGTAACCTTGGATGGCTTAGCGTTAGGAACCCTATGTGTGATTGATAAAGAACCTAAAAAATTAACTGCACAGCAGACAAAAGCGCTAGAAGCATTAGCCAGACAAGTTACATCACACATTGAAACCCGAAAATGGGCTCAACTTATCAAACAACAACAAGGGCAATTAGTGCAGACTAGTCGCATGGCAGCACTTGGGCAAATGGCCGGGGGTATTGCCCACGAGATCAATACTCCGTTAGGCAGCTTGGCACTGGGCTTAGGTTTACTGGAAGAAAAAGTTACTGAAAGCCAGCAGCATGATGTTCGGCGGTTAACGGGCGTCGTTTTTCAGATCTCAAAAATTATTAAAAACTTATTAGCATTCGCTGGTCAGTCAGAAAAAGAATCTTTTGCAAAGGTAGATATTCGCAGTGTTCTAGATGACTGTTTAAGTTTATGTAAAGAAAGGTTTAAATCCAATGCAGTCGAAGTAATTATCGATGAAAGTGTTATACGTTCATCATTTTTGTTAAAGCTACAGCAGATTGGAATTTCAAAATCTATTTTTAATTTATTAAGTAATTCGTTTGATGCCATTGTGAACAGTGATAAAAATAAGTGGATAAAAATATCACTACGAGAACTTCCGCACGAGGTCCAACTTTTAATTGCTGATTCAGGCGACACGATTTCCGAAGACGTTCGAAGCAAAATGTTTGAGCCATTTTACACGACTAAGATTATTGGCAAAGGAATGGGAGTAGGGTTAAGTGCCGTTAAAGGTATTATGGAGGCTCATGAAGGCCGGCTTGAATATTTAGCCAATGAGCCGCACACAACGTTCGCCCTTTGCTTTAAAAAAATATAATAAAGCTAGTCCTTTATGAATGAAATCAGAACCTCGCCGGTGTGAATTCCAAAATAATAAATTTTTGCTTTGTTTATAAGGACTTTATCATCCACTAAATACATCCAGTCATCAAAACTGACGCGGTAGCTTGAGTCTTTAACTTTCAAATCCATCTTATAAGTCCAGTGAAATGCATTCCCTGCAGATTCACCTATAGCTACGCCTAATATATCACCGGCGGTACCTTCGTATTTACCTTCGGCTAATTTTTTAATAGTCCAGATACGTTGGGTTTTTTCACCGTCGTTCCAATTAAAATCTTCGACAAGTGTACCGACGTTATCTTTCCACGTTGTGTTAATGGTTACAACGAATCGACGGGTGACTTCACTTGAGCCATTCATGACTAATCCATGCGCAATCATTTTTCCATTGAAATATTTTTCGAGCACTAACTTTGGTTTCTCGTGTTCGTAATCTTTTATGTTGGTTGCGCACGCTGACACGATCGTACCTAAAATAAGTGCCAATGTAGATTTCAATATTTTTTTCATGCTAATTCTCCTTTTTAAAGGTTAAATGAGGTCGATCATTAATTGTAGTCAATTTTTACAAACGGAGAATTTTGTGGCAAAAATAACTTTGGGCGGAAAACCTGCTAACACAATAGGTGAATTACCTGCTGTTGGAAAAACAGTTACATTTTCTAAACTTTTGAAAAATGATATGACAGAAGTTTCTAGTGAAAGCTACGCCGGCAAAACAAAGGTACTAAGTATTTTCCCAAGTGTTGATACTGGGGTCTGTGCAGCTTCAATTCGTCGATTTAATAAGGAAGCGGCGCAATTAAAGAATACCGTCGTATTAAATATTTCAATGGATTTGCCATTTGCAAACGGCAGATTTTGCGGTAGCGAAGGAATTACCAATTGTGAAACCCTTTCAGCTTTTCGCAGTGATTTCGGTAAAGAAATGGGTTTAGTTATAAGCGATACCGCTTTTACGGGCTTACTTGCACGCGCCGTTCTAGTGCTGTCGCCAGATAACAAAGTTATTCATAGCGAACTTGTTAGCGAAATTGGCACTGAGCCAAATTACGATGCGGCGTTAAAGAACTTAAAACAGTAGTTTTAATAAATGTTGATCATCTATGTAGATGCAGATGGGTGTGCGGTAAAACCTGAAATATATAAAGTTGCCGCACGCTATAAAATGAAAGTATTTGTTGTTGCAAACAAATCCATGACAATTCCTTTTGAAGAAAATGTTGAAATGGTTGTCGTATCAGGTGGCTTTGATGCGGCTGATGACTGGATAGTGGATCACATTCAAGCCGGAGATATCGCCGTAACAGCAGATATACTTCTAGCAGACAAAATAATCAAAAAGCAGGCACGGGTACTTGGGCCAAAAGGGAAAGAATTTACCGAAGATAGCATTGGCAGTGCATTGGCCACCCGGGAACTAATGTCCAATTTGCGACACATGGGTGAAACAGGTGGTGGTCCAAGTGCAATGCAGCCAAAAGATCGGTCCCACTTTTTAGCAACACTTGATCAAATGATTCAAAGTCTTCGCAAAAAGTATCCGGCTCATTTAAATTGATACTGTATATTCAATCGGTTTGCAGTCGCCGGCATTGGTGTCGGGATCGGCGCATGCCGTAAGTCCTACAGTTAGATCCTCAAAGGCTTCAAAGATAATATAATCCCCGGCTTTATTTAATGGCTTTTTAAGCTTCAGTTTTCCGGATAAATCAAATTCATAATTCATGAAAATATTAAAAGTGGTTGATATAAGTTCGATCGAAAAATCTGCGCCTCCTAGGGCTTTGCAAAGATTTTCATGGCAACTTGGGTGATAGGCATTGGACTTTGAAAGCATTTGAAACATCTGCAAACTACACGGAGTAACCAAAAAGTCATGGCGTCCACAGGTATCCTCGGTAATTTTAAGCAGTGGAAACCCTGCAATTGAATACAGAGTGTGGCCTGTCGTGAACAGTATTGTATCGTTGTAATCAATGCTTCTGCCTGACGATAATGAATCTCGTGCGCGCAGGTTTGAAAAACAAAAAAGATCAGCAACCTGATTTGCTTCAGGTGAAGTCACCCTGAAATTTAACATCCCGGCTTCGATTAGTTTCGACCATTTTGTTATAGGTTCCATCCAGCTGAAATTTTGCAAATTGTGAAAAAGCGTTGAAAACCATTGCTGGTTTAGAAGACCTTCTAGATTCTCTAGAACTTGAATCATGAAGGCCTACCACGAATAGTTTTTCACGATTTATGCTTAAACAAAACATGGGGTCATCGGGGTTGGCAGTGTGCAGATGGCCCCAATCCTGATCACGGTCCTCTAAAGACGAAATAAGCGAAAGTTCTTTCCAAAATTTTTCTTCAAAATGGCCTTCTGTTAATTTATTTTTTGAATCGTCAAAAATAGCCCAAAAACTAAGATATCTAGATTTGGTTACAGATAACCTATGTAAAAACTGAATCAAATCTGCACGTAGTTTTTCCCAATTCTTGCCTTCACCGAACTGACTGTACTGCTGCAATGCAAGGATAGCTTGGCTGCATAATTAGACTGCGAATTTCATGGTGAATAGCCTCTGTAACCGTTACATCGTAGTTTGGGTTATTATTTGATTTTAAATTTAGGGCATCTATGAACATGGATCCATTTTAGCAAAACTTTTAAATTCATTCTGCCAAATACGAATTTCTAAAGATAAATTATCAGACCTTTATAAGCTCACGTAATGCTTTAGTTGCCTCAGCTAAACCAATGAGGTTAAGTTTGGTTACCAAGGAGTTCCAGCATGCGAAATTACTTAGTTACTATCTTAACACTTTTTTTTGCTGCAGGCACCCTAAGCGCCAAAGCCACAGATTCAAGTTTATACAATCTAAAAATTCAAAATTTGGATTCAGCATCCGTTACGTTAAATCCGTATAAAGACAAAGTGCTTTTGATCGTAAATACGGCGTCTGGCTGTGGCTATACCCCACAGTACAATGACCTAGAACAGATTTATCAAAAGTATAAAGATCAAGGGTTTTTGGTTTTAGCCTTTCCTAGTAACGATTTCGGCGGACAAGAGCCCGGTGCAAATCAGCAAATTAAGAAATTTTGCGATGTAAAAGATGGCCAGTATAAAATTAGCTTCCCGTTGTTTGGAAAATCAAACGTAAATTCGGAACCAAAAAATGAGGTATTTAAATTTTTAACTGAAAATGAAAATTCAGATTTAAATGGACCGGTAAAGTGGAATTTCGAAAAATTTTTGATTTCAAAAACTGGAAAATTAGTGAAGCGTTATGCATCCGCAGTATTACCCACTGCGCCCGAAGTGACTCAGCAAATTGAAAAAGAGCTTAAACCATGAAGTACTTTCTAACAATGATCATAGCAAGTCTTAGTTCATGGTGTAATGCCGCAGAAGTAACATCTGAAAAAATCACTGAAGGGCATGGAGTTATATGGTCCATATCGGAAGTAACAAATGATAAATTAATTTTTACAACTCGGTCAGGCGAATTCAAGATTTTAGATCTAAAAACAAAAAAAGTAGATTCCGTAAAAACAGATCTAAAGGTTCTTGTGCAAGGCCAGGGTGGCCTTCTAGACGTTAAAGCACATCCAGATTTTAAAACAAACCAAAGAGTATACTTTACGTATTCGTGCCAAAAAGAAAAATCTTTAAATACCACCTGCTTAGGTTACGCAAAACTTGATGTTTTAAAGTTAAATATGACCGGTGCAAAAAAAATCTTTTCCGTAGAACCTGCTGTTGATTCAAGTTTACATTATGGTTCGCGCTTAGCATGGGATGGTGAAAATAATCTTTATATGTCGACCGGTGATCGCTATTTTAAAAAAGAGATGGCTCAAAGTTTACAAAATCATTTAGGAAAAGTTTTAAAACTAACTGATGAGGGAAAACCCGCACCGGGAAACCCATTTGTTAATACCAAAGATGCTAAGCCCGAGATATTTAGTTACGGTCACCGCAATATACAGGGATTGTTTTTCGATAAATCTAGCAAGGTATTGTGGGAATCAGAGCATGGTGCCAAGGGTGGCGATGAAATCAACCGCATTGACGCCGGGAAAAACTACGGCTGGCCCATTATCACACACGGAGTTGATTACAGTGGTGAAAAAATAGGTGTCGGTAAAGAAAAGGCCGGATTAGAACAGCCGGCATATTTCTATGTTCCCTCAATTGCCCCGTCAGGCTTAATCGTCTATAGCGGAAATAAATATAAGCAATGGAAGGGGCATTTGTTTTTAGGCGCGCTTGTGCTAGAGCATATCAATCAGGTCGAGATGAAAGTGCCGCCCAAAGAAACGCGGTTGATGACAAGTTTAGGCGAGCGAGTTCGTGATATTACAGAGACCGCGTCCGGCGAAATTTATTTCTCTACGGACTCAGGTAAAATTTTTAAGTTCATAGTAAAGTAATGTAAAGGCTGTATGGGAATTTCAACCAAGTTTAAAGAGAAAATTGCCAGACTAAGCCAGGATGATAAAGATCGCCTGGTGCGAATGGGCTGGGAAGATCGGACCACTTTTGATGTCATTGAAAAGCAATTTGGATTTACACCAAATGAATTTGTTCAGTTCATGCGAACTCAATTAGAAAGAAAGACCTATGATCGGTGGCGAAAAAGAGCAAATCAGCAAGGTCACCTAAAGCATGAAAAAAAACGAGGCTTTAAAACCACTCGTTTTAAATCGACGCGTCAGTCTGTAGACAGAATTACAAAGGGATGGAAATAGGCTTCACCTTATCTTTTAGGTTATGCGATAATGCCTCGGCATTATCAGCTGCTTCATATTGCTCTAGCCAAGTTAGCGTAACTGTTTTATTTTTAATTTTAACTAGTCTAGCCATTTGATCTAACAGATTGTCGTCATCTATATAAGCCGATTCCCGAAGTGGTAGATAATCTAAACGAAAAAGTTGTAGCGGTACCCTAGCTTCTTTGGCAATTTCAAAGGCCCCTTTCTTCCAAGGTTTTTCTTCGTAAAGGCATGTAGTTCCCGAGGGAAAAATGGCTACAACTGATTTTTTGTCATGTAAAACTTTTGCCACCTGAGTTCGAACATGGCTTCGGTCGCTTCCAGTGCCACGATTAATAAATATAGTTCCTAGGGCTTTGGCACCATTACCGATAATTGGCCACTTTAATAAGTCGTCTTTAGCAACGAAAGTAACTTCAGGAAGTGCAGCAAGTAAAACCGGAATGTCTAAGAAGCTAATGTGATTTCCCACAAGAATACATGAGATGCCTACGGGCGCATCACCAATAATCTGCAGATTAAAACCAAAAGAATTCAGGATCATTTGCGCCCAGTTTTTTTTCAGTCGAAGGCGTTCAGACTCAGTTTTATTGTAGAACTGAAAATGATAATGCAGGGTCTTTGCGAAAACACGGACAACAGCTAGATTCAACAGTGATGTCATTTTCATTTTTTAAGTCTTAAGCGAATGGGTCCTTTAAATTCACTAGGATTCACGACTTTACCCCCTTGAGTAATTTCGATAATATTTTGTGCAGCTAACAATCTAGCGCTTCGCCGCACGTGCTCCATAATTGTTTTATCCTGTTTCAATTCATTCGGTAAAACCTCGCGGGGACAAATCGTTTTTGAACTGTCTCGAGCACTCAGTAATTTTAAAATTTGATCTTTATAGTCGTGCTTATTTTTGTTTTTTTTGCACAAGTCGCTACAATACTTGACCTCGTCCCAAACTTTTTCCCACTTTTTTCGGTACTCGAATGAGCGACCGCAGCTTTCACAAATTTTTTCATCACGTGTAGCATTAGACATATGGAACTCCGAGTATCCAGCCTTCGTATTTGCAGTTAATTTTGTAAATTTCTTTTTCAGAACATCTAGATTTCGGTGTGAACTTTTAATTTGCGTTCTCCAAAAATACGATGGATATCCTTCGGCAATAATAAACTGCTTGTCTAGCTTGTCAAATGGCCATAAGGAAACTTTTGTTCTTTCTTTTCTTCTATTGACTGACTGCCACCATACAGTATGGACAGTCCGTCCGTCCGTTCGTTCGATTCAATTTTCTTAAAAAAATGGTTTTTGTCATTTCTAGAAAGCTACAATAGCTCTGATAGTGGATGAAAAGTATAATTACAATGATGTCAAGTTGAGAAATAGTTCAAACATGGTGGTAGACTGCAGTCACAGCAGAGGGAGGGAGGGAGGGAGGCAGATGGGTAATATACTGTTACTGTTACTTGGTGAAAGAGCAGGATAGGATACAGACAAATGTATATCAGGTTTAGAAAGCACGATCAGTGTCCATTTAAGCTACTGTACGCCTTATTCTTCTTCAGCAGCAACTATCAGTCTAATCGATGTCCTGTAGACACATTAAAGAATGTGTCTATGATAAGATGAGTTGATATGATACCATCGCCCCATGGTATCTGTCAGGATGGCATTGGATTGATACAATTATACGACCCCTTCTATTTCTTTCTTGCCAATGCATGCTATGCTGTGTTACATCCCACCGTAACTCTTCCTGTCTGGATTCTTAGTTGTACGCGTTTTGCTAGAAGATGGGGTAAGTAATGGTGAATACGGCGAGGCGGAGGTTGAAGTAGAGGGTGTGGGAGAGAGACTTTGACTCGTATATCCATCACCCCTGCCTCTGTCTCTGTGTCTTCTTGTATCTTCCTCACTTGCTTTGCTATCTCCCCGCTGTTGTCGCCTCTGATGCTGCTGCTGCTGCTGCTGTTGGTTACTATTACTATTACTATTTCTATTTCTATTGAGAGAGTTCATACTGCTTATATCCTCTGCGGGTGGGGGACTGCCGTCTAAGGCTAAGGGCCGCTGAGGACTCACTTCCGGATAGTCCAAAGTCTTGACGGTTTCATCTATTTCAGACACAGAATCACTGTCTCCTGAGACGTCTAGACGCAAGGTGAAGAAGGGTGATGAAGCGGTCATAGGGAGGGATGAATCTGAGGCAGAGGGAGGGGAGACTGTAGAGTGGAAAGAAGAGGAAGATGAGTCTGAGATATAAGAAGTCAATCTCTCTGAAGTATTGTCTAGTCCAGCATCATCTCTCCCTCTAACTATCCCTGTTTCTCTTCCTCTTCCTCTTCTACTATCTTCTAATAACGAGGAAGTCTCAACATCTCTTGAAACATGTAGCTTTTCATCTGGTAAGAGAAGAGGAAGAGCTGATCGAGATGTAGATGGAGATGGAGGAGGCAGAGTACTCTTGGAGGATGAAAGATCCTTAGCGTCTGTGCTCCCTCTCCCACTCCCACTCATTTCCCCTGCACTCCCCCCTCCTACCCCTCCACCCCATCCTCCTCTCCCACCGAATACGGTACCGGTACCTGCCAC
>JANPNP010000314.1:0-18140 GCA_031427535.1 Bdellovibrionales bacterium
AGCTTCATTTTGCCAACCACAACAGCGCCGACCATAACCATAAAAACCACCGCATCCCCGTGCCGGCAACGCATCACAATGCGTTCATTCTGAATAAACACGTTTGCATGCTTCGACAAACTCCATGGATTAACGGGCCACAAATCGTTTCCAAACTTTTGATGCGAAATGATTTCTCCGTCGAAAGGAAAATGCACATGATGGTAATCTTGCGGGCTTAGGTAATAGGTCAGCAGTGTTCCATTTTGGCAAAGCACCGTCGCTTCAGTATCACCTAAAAACTCAGAAAGTTTATAATATTTATCTTTTGCTTGTAGAACCTGATCGCCAGTAATTTTTCCACCACAAACCAAACGGCCATCAACGGGATGATTCAATCCATCACCAATTGGCCGCAGGCCTGGTTTTAAATTTCTGGTAAATAGTTCGGCTACGGATTTGTATTCGTCTAACCCTTTTTCAGCTTCGGACATATCAATAGAAAATTTCTGAACAAACCATGGTACCGTCAACTTACGAAAAAATTCAGGGCGCTGGGGTTGTGAAAGCCAACCGGCAAAACGGGTTAGCCCAACGCGCGGCAAATGCGGGATTAGCAATTTGAAAAAAAGTGTAACGGGCTCGGTTTTTTTTGCCGGTACAGGCCTATTGGTTTCCATTTTTTCCAGTCTAGTTTCTTGGTCAAGGAACGGCAAACACTAAAGTCATATAACACCAACTACGACTAGACATGTCTCGACAAAGTCTTGGACGTTCATTACGATATTTGAATGAATACAGAATCTTCGCAGCAGCAGGAAAAAACGTGGCAGGGCCTAAGTATTTCTAATTTACTGACCTATGGGTCTTTAATTTCAGGACTACTTGGATATTTTTTTTACAGCAAAACAGGTAATCTTAAGTTTGTTGGCCTGTTTTTATGTTTCTCTTTTATATTTGATATTTTCGATGGGCAATTTGCTCGGCTATTTAAAAATAGATCCGTTTTTGTAACCAAACTTGGCAGTTATCTTGACAGTCTGACAGATTTTGCAGTTTTTGGCGTTCTGCCAGGTCTAGCTGTTTTGCAAATTCCAAGCACAAACCTTTATGTACATATTTTTACATTTTGCACGGTCATATTTTTTGTGATTTGTTCGATGACCAGACTGGGCTCGTTTCATATCCTGACCAGCAACGCTAACTATTTTATCGGTCTTCCAACGACTTTATCTGGCCTTTGCTTAACCATATGTTTTTTGCTGACAAGCTCAAAAATGATTTTGGCAGGGGTTCTTTTAGTTCTATCATTTATGATGATCTCTTCTTTTCAAATAACTCGTCCGGGAAAGAAGGGATTAATGTTATTGGCAGGTGTTGCGGTATTCATCGGCCTGATACATGCTCAAAAAGTTTTATGAGAAAACTTTTTGCTTACGTGGCTTGAAAGGACTTGTTCGATAATTATATGGAAAAAAAGCAGGTAAAGAACATTCAAATATGAAAATATGTTTTACCTGCAGGGATAGTGGGTTTTGCGAAGGTTTGGGCGAAATACAAAATGCACCCCCGGCTTATGGTTACTTTACAAGATGACGATTTCACAGAAACTTACCGAGAATTCGTAACTACGTGGAAAGATAAATCTGAAAGTGCGCTTGATTAGCTTTCGAATAGATTAATCCTTAGTTTTATTGTCGATTATCAAACTGACTCTGCTTATGATCACTATTTTATGCGTTCGTCTGAAGAATTTGTGGGTAAGTTCACTAAATTATAACGTCAAATTCAACTGGCAGAGTTAGTAATCGGAGTCAGAAAGCAAGCACGTCTTTTTTAAGCAAACTCCTTTTACCACACTCTGTAACTGTGCACCTTATATACTGCAAAGTTACAGAGTGTGGAAAACTAGCAGTCCACGCAAACGTAGCATGGGTATATGTTCTGGCTACAGCGAAGCGATCGATGATGTTCGAGCACAAGAAACCAGTTTCTTTAAAATCGAAAGGCAAGGACGCCATTTTAAAACAATCATTGAACCTATCTTTTAAAAGAGGATTTTCAAAATTTTTTGGGATTACACTTCTGCAATATGGGCAGGCAAATTTTTAGGTCTCAGAGAAAATATTAGGGTTTAAACGTACGAAGGTCGCTAGTGCCGCACCAGATGCAGCATGGGTTTGTGCTAGCAGCAGGTGATAAATTTGCCAGTCACTTGGTTGCACCCGGACATCACAGTCGCCAAACAGAAATCACAGGCCAGCTTACGATTGATGACCACGAAGGCTTAGCCATTTACACCGAGCGAAAAATTAACAGCAATGGTAACTCTTATTTTTTATTTCAGGCGCAGAAATTAGATCTTCCCACATTAGCTGCGGGGCAGGTGCTAACCGGGCATATTGTGGAATCGAAAATAGGTGCCTACGAATCGAAAAATACAATTGTAAAAACAGCTACGTTTCGTGTAAAAAAAGTTCTGCTAAATATTCCGAATCCGTTTTTTACCGAAGACGGAAAGTAACACTAAAAACTTATTCGTCCACCCGACTTGGTGGTATCGCAATCACCCCTGAGCGGTACTGCTCGGTGCGGGTCCAGCGCGGGCCGCCGCCCGTTGCTAGCGGATTAAACGGGCTGATTTCTAGATTTTCAAAAGAATTTAGTTTTCGCATGCTGTGGGCTTCGATCACTTTTCCATTGTAACCTGGAAACACATGATAGCCCGCGTGCGCAGTTCCTACGAAAAAAGACTGAGCTTTAAAAGTTTCTGGAATTGCAGTTTGGTAACCAACTAATGTTTCAAGGTCATCAATCGGTATTCCATAGTATTCACGTTTTTTTAAAACCTGGCTGTAGCGGAGATAACGTTTGATCTTCAAGATCCCACTTGGCATTTTGCGTCGGATCCGGATTCCAGTAAAGTGTTTTCCAACCTAGTTGATGCAGCATTTTTTGTAGGTCTGTTCCATAAAGTTTGTTATCAACGCGAAGTTCTGCATAAATTTTACTCCACGTTTCAAAAAATTCAACGTGATCTTCACACACGGATTCAAGACACTGCGAAGCTGTGGCCATGAAAATTAGAACTAAATAAAAATTACATCAATTCGTGACCGATCCATGCCTTTAACAGCGTGATAAATGAAGCGCTTGGCATTTTCTGACATTCAGAACACAATTTATCTTTTTCGTAATTATCAATTAGTTGACCTGTTTCTTTTATAACCTGCTCGGTGAACTTTGGACAGCTTTGAACAAAAAGTGCAGTTTCTAAGTTGGTATGTACCGACCGTGGATCAATATTAAAACTTGTAATTGCCACCTGATTTAGATTTGCAATAAAGACTTTCGAATGAATCATCCATTTAGAATTAGAAGGTGTTTCTGACCACGCATGATTCATCGAACCTGCCTGGCTAAGACCTAGTATCCGCTGCGAGCCCTTGTGGTCGCGTTCGGCATAATGCTTGTTTAGTGCATCTACTGGACCGCCCACGTCAGTCGTACGATTTGTAACAACTAAAATTGGTATTTTCTGCAAGCGCAATCCTCGTAATATCCAGTGGATGGATCGTGAAGGAATGTAGGACCAGTTTTCAAATAAAAGGTGCTTAACGTCATCATTAAGAAATTTAAAAATCGCTGCTGTTGTTTCTTTTTTCTGAAGCTTAGATTCACTGATTTCTTGGTTTGAATTCATCGAAGTGTCTTCTTGAGCATCTGATACCGAATGCCAAAACGCTGGATCATCAAAGGTAAATTTTAAATCCGAACACTCGGCTACGGGCATACGAGCAAGCGTTGATCGCAAGTTTCGGGTAATGGCGGCTTCTACTTTTGCCATCTTTTCCGTAGCAAATTGTGGACACATTTTAGTAAAGTCCCCGCCCTGCGAATTTGCACTTTCTTTCAAAGCCACTGTTTTACGGTCGGCCCAGAACATTTCAAATTTTTTCTGTACAAGCAGCGCCGACGGACCCTCAACGTACACATCACGGTCAATAAAATTAAGCTCGCGCAGTCCAAAATAATCATCAGCCATGTTACGTCCGCCAGTGATATACCTTTTACCATCAGCAATGATCACTTTCGCATGCGTTCGATAATTAACCATAGGCGTGATGCCCTTGTTGAAATACCGCAACTGGATCCCACTACCACTTAACATTTGGCTCATTTGCAACTGCAAACCCGACCCATGTGTTAAGCCGTCAATAACAATTCGAACTTGAACACCTTGCTTAGATTTTTCTAAAAGCAACTTAGTTATAATATGAGTTGAAACCGAACACGGATCAAAAATATAATACGTCAGATCAATCGAAGTCTGAGCGCTGTTAATCAAATCCACTATTTGCATAAGTGCCTGATCACCCCGGGCAAGATAGCGAAGCGAGTCTGCCGCAGCTGTCGAAGTCATCGACAACACGAAGCCAAAAATGGCCACCAATTCTACTGTAAATGAATGGAATCGTTTCAGCTTCGCTTTAACACTCATTTGGTAATCCTATCGTTAAGACATGTCGTATTTCTTAACTAAAAGCAAAACCTCAGCCACTAATGATTATGACTGGCTTGATCGTCGTGAATTTCTAATTCAACAGCAACGCGAATTGTTCCTACGTCACCAGCCGTGTAGGCATTAAAGGGATTATCTTTAAGATCAGTTGCGGCTAATTTTTTAATCCATAAAATTTGTCCATTAGGTAAATCCCACTGGATATAATCCGCAGTTCTACGGCTAGGATTTGGAAGGTTTGGAAAATTATTTTGCACGGCCACTTCAGCCGAATTCATGGCCCCTGGGGCTGATTTTAATTCAAAAGACATATGTTGTACAAAACCTTTATCACCCGCATCTGAAAAATACTGCGCATGAAAATAGCGTGTTCCAGGTAACGGAGAGCCAGTGCGAACAATTGCCATTTCGCCCGTATCGGCATTGCTATTGTTCACAACCAGTGGTTTCTGCCCTGCGCCTTCTAAGAATTGTAATAAATCGCCTAGCCTTGAGTCAGCTTGCGTAAAATTAAAAAGGGTCAATGTCATTTTTGCTAGCGAAGCTAATTCATCTGCAGATAAGTCAGCAGAACTGGGCGCACGCTGTGTTGCTACATCAATTTGACTTTTTTCTTTTCTGTGTGGTGCGTTTAGTTTTACAGACATAGGCTTTTTTGTCGGCAAGACCAAGTCCGCAATTTGTTCCGGTTGTGAGCTTGGTGTCCGATCGGAATTTTTAGTGCCGACAATGCCAACAGCTGCAAAAAGAAAAACAAGTACAAATACGGCCCTGATTTTTTTATTATTGTTTTTCATGAAAATCCTTTTTCAAGAGGAATATTTCTAGTACGAAACTCCGAATTGAGCTTTTTCCCACTGCGTAACTGAAGCTGATGGATCTATTAAATCAGACCTGCGCTGAAATTTATTTCCACCTTGCGACAAAGGACCTGTTGCTTTTCCCGAATACATTTCAAAATGTAACATGGGGTTACAACACCCGGAATTTACAGTTCCAATGTAGCCAATCGTCTGTCCCGTCGAAACCGACGACCCTTGTAAGACTCCGACAGCTGATGCACCCGTAATTTCACCGTAGCGAATGACCTTGCCGTCAGAATGCTTCACTTCGATGGCATACGTTCCTTGATAGAACGCATAACGTCCGCGAATAACTGTTCCCGTCGTAACAGCCATTGTAGGATCGTTATGTTTTCGGTAAAGATCTACGGCTGCGTGATATCTGCTACCACCACCCCGCGAAGCTTTAAACGCCCGCATCCCTGTCTTATAATTTGCGGTGGGTCGTTTTGCTGTTGGAAACGAATAACGCCCATCACCAACAGCCTTAGAAGTTTGTTGCGGTGTTTGGCACTCAGAGACCAGCCGAATAGCGTCAACTATAACCCAACCCACGTTAGCATCTGAGCTAATTTCTGGAAATTGCACTTTCATAAATGAAAACAGTTTTCCATTAATGACTTTATCTACGCGGTCTTCACCAAAAGATTGCACAGGAAGAACTTTTGTATTTGGTGCAACTTGAAAAAGCACAGTAGCAAGTGATTTGTCTTGAACGTTTAGTTTAGTGCTAGAGGTACAGACAACATAGGATAGCTCGCCGGTCGAAGCAGAAACTTTGCTAAAAAGCTCTGAAGCCTGCGCAAAAAAACTAGCAGTTAAAACCGAAATAAAACTTACAATTATTAATCGACTGCGTGACACCATAACCTTTCATCGGCAGGTCCACGAATTTGTAAAGTCTAGAAATTACCACCGCTACGCACGCGCTATACAATTCGCTACCACGGCGGTTTTGCAGGATTTCAAATCGACTTACATCGAGCTTTAAACCCGCCAGAATGATCAGACCGGCGGCTTTTTCAAAATTACAAGTACAGCCTCTTCTGCTACGTTTGCGTGGACTGTTAGTTTTAATCTAAATTCTTGAGAACTTACCCGCAAATTATATAAACTCATTTATCTACCCTCTGTAACTTTGCAGTATATAGGGTACACAGTTACAGAGTGAGGTAAAAGGAGTTTGCTTAAAAAAGACGTGGTTGCTTTCTGACTCTGACAGTTGAATTTGACGTTCGAATATAGTGAACTTACCCACAAATTCTTCAAATGAATCTTTTAACTTAAGCATTCCGTGTTTTTAACCAGGCCAATACAACTTCCGCATTTTTGTCCGGCGGAAACACGAGGTAGAAAACTTTCTGAATTATTCCATCCTTAAAAAAAAGGCCATCATCAAGCGGAACTGGCAAACCATGAGGTAACACATTTAAATGATCCCGCATCTACAAAACATTTCCTTTGTTAAGTTTAGGTTGGGCCGATTTTTCCCCCGTGCTTGCTCGGTTAAGCGGTTTAGCCGTTAATTTTTTCGGAAGCTCCATACGAAAGGCGCAACCGCGTCCGGGTAAATTATTTATTGTAATTTGCCCTTGCAGCAGAAGCACTGCACGCTGAACAATTGTTAGTCCTAGTCCTAGGCCCGACTGGTCAAACCCGCCCGAAGCAAATGGTTTAAAAAGATTTTTTAATACATCCGGCTGTATACCGCCGCATTCGTCTTCTATTTCGATAATGACGTTTTCAGAGGAATACCCAGCGCGAACTGAAATGCGACCACCCGCTTTAGAATACTTAAGCGCATTTTGAATTAGGTTTGCAATTGCTGATAAAACCAATTGCCGATCCGTTTCTAGTTCAACGGAAGTTTTTATATCGTTACAAAGAATTTGGTTCTTATTTTTCGCTTCACTTTGTGCTGTTATAATAATTTGATCAACCAAAGCATCCAAGCGAAATTTTTCGATATGAACTTCGGGATCAGCACGCATACGAATTTCAGATAACGACCGGTCGATAAGATCGCGCATTCGTAATAAGCTATCACCTAATACCCGCGACGTGCTGCCGCTGGTACCAACCAGGCCTTGCTTCATCATATCGTGTGCCACTGTGGCGCTTGATAATGCGTTTCTTAATTCATGAACTAAATAACCTAAGTGTTGAATTTCGCGTACTTCGCTAGCCTGCACACTGTGGTACTGAAATTCAGATACCGCAGATGCAATGGCTATGTCTAAGCACATATTAAGATCGTTAAACTCCCCGGCAGTAATTCCCACTTTTCGCAATTGAGATAATTCAGTAACCGCTTGGCACATGGCACCGTAGCCATGGACAACATGCGACAACGTATAATTTAATCTTAACAATTCTTTGCCATGTCCTGCCGCACCTTCGACGATTTTTACCTCGTTTGGACCGCTTACAGCCCCCTTAAGATATTCAATAAGGTGATCATAAAAAATCGGCAGGCCTTTTCTTAACTCTGCTGATGATGGCAGCGAACCTGCAAGCTTCAGCGTCTTCTCTTCGGCAAGTGCTAAAATTTCTAGACGGTGGTCTTCAAGAAATTCAAATAACATTTATTCCCCTCATCGATGATTCATTTGCTGCACTTAAAGAGCCAACATGCTAACACTTTCAAACTGTGCAAAAAAATAAAGGCAAACTTATACTTATTGTTGACGACTCTACAGATAATCAAGAACTTCTAAAAATAATTTTGCTTTCTAACGGCTATACCGTGCACTGTGCATCAAACGGTCACGAAGCGCTACAAATGTTATTGGAATTTTCAAGCTTACCCGATCTTATTCTTTTAGATGCGCAGATGCCCGTAATGGATGGCTATGAATTTAGATCTCTGCAAATCAAGACCGAAAGAATTAAGAACATTCCGGTTGTGGTCATGACTGGAGATTCTGATGCGTGCGTTGGTAAAGACATGAATGCTCCCTGCGGAGTTTTAGTAAAACCACTCCGGCTTAATTCTGTTATTGAAACGATATCACTGTATTTGTAAGACTGAATGCAAAAGCGATTACTCAATCACGTATTCAACATCCAGGTTTAAATCGATCGGTACATGCTGACAGTCTGTTGCATCATTATCACCAGTCGTGATCACGCTAAGTTCAAATTGTGTCGAATTTGTCATGCCTAAAATATTCTGAATAATTGATTCTCCGAAGTGCAATTTAGCGACGCCCTCGGTTTCTGTCTGCGGAAATTCACAGGCCGATTGTCCGCTAAAAGCACCAGCGCAGTATTGCTTACTAGGTACTGTGTCTGCACCCGAATTTTGCGCAGGCTTATTTAATAAACGGCTCCAATCATAGCGAAAAAATCCGTTCGTTGATTCAAGATGCCGTGTAAAATCTGATGTCGATGCTAAGACATAATTATTTAAAGTAATAAAGACATTATCGTCATAATAAAATTTACTTACTGCCGAACTAGCAAGTTTTATGTTACAAATAGCGACCTTACCATCTGCGATGTTTGCAACTTGAAATACCTGGCGCTGTTCATGACGGGCACGGATCGTTCCATTCATTATGCTTAGGTTGCCGTTAACACCCCAATCGCATACTTTACCCGTGTCAGGATATGAAGCCGTCAAAAGTTTGGTTCTTAGCCTACCAGAAGTTTTTGCTTCTGCGCACGTATCGATAAGTGACTGTGGACTTTGCGGTGCTACAACCTCAGTGGGTGCACCAAGTGTGGCGGCTTTGCCAGTGGCTGCAATTTCTGAAATCTGAATTTTACTGCAGTTGGTATACGTAACGCCTACCATGAAAATGCCTGAGCCAAGATAAAGGTACCTTTTGCTGACTTTCGATATTTTTGAAAGGGCAAATTTTTTCATGGCAAACTCCTGGTGCAGGGAAATGGTTGGCATCTTTTGAACAAGTAAGTTCAATTATCATTCCTGCACTAAACTGACAGAATTTAACTGAGCGACAAAACATGCCCAACTTTGCTGGTTTGAATATTAGATCGACATCTCAATTTGAGAATCATAAAATGGGATCCCAGTTACCAATTTACCCTTACCCCAGGCCGTGCGAAATTTGAAAAGTAATTTTATTATAGAATACTAATTCTTGACTGCCACCGACCATTGCGATCAGATTTTCAAATGCAAACACGAATTGTATTCGCCAAAGAAACCGACGTACCAGATATCTTAAAGTTCATCATGGAACTTGCGGTGTTCGAAAAGCTAGAACACGAGGCTTCAGTCACGGCAGAAAAACTAACCGCAACCCTTTTTGGTAAGAAAAAATTTGCCGAAGTTATTTTTCTTGAAGAAGATAAAATCAAGGTAGGCTTCGCATTATTTTTTCACAATTATTCTACATTTCGAGGACAACCCGGCATTTATCTAGAGGATCTGTATGTCGGCTCGAAGTTTCGCGGTAAAGGTTATGGTAAACAATTACTTTCGTACTTGGCGAACATTGCACTTGAACGCAACTGTGGACGCCTGGAATGGTCCGTACTGGATTGGAATACGCCAGCCCTTGAGTTTTATAGAAAACTGGGCGCAACATCACTATCTGAATGGACCACGCAACGAGTCACCGGCGACGCATTGAAAGCGCTTGCCGGAGTGTCCAACTTTTGAAATGATTACGCTGACTAACTAATCACGGAGATTTGGTTGAAATTATTTATATCGATATTACCTATTGCATGGATATTTTAAAGCAAGGGTATGCAAACAATTGGTAAAAAGCCGTCTGCAGATGGCGCCACCACGTTAGCTGTTGTCCGCTGGGGCCCAATGGGAATTTCAAATAGCGACATCGAAGCTGCGCGTAAGCAGGGAAAGAAAGTAATTTCTGCTTATACAGAAGCGCAAGTACATACAAGTTTTCGAAAAGACATCGAAACCGACGCCGCTGTCGGACGTGTTAAAAACATACGCACGAATTTTATTGAAAAAAAATATGATGGTGGCAGCTGCCTTCTGTTTTCACAAACAGGGGTAGATACGACGCCGAAAGGACCAATGCCAATATTAAACGAGGGTAAAATGTGCTTCAACTCCGTAGCTTATCGATACTTGATATTGAATTTAAGTGCGCGGGTTTTAGAAGGAAAAAAATTACCCGATATGTCCAGCGAAAGAAGTGAATTTTTTGAATCGGTAAAATTTGTTAAAAATTAATTTAATTACAAAAGGAACTACTATGCTTAAACATTTTATATCTGCTTTTACCATTACAATTTTCTGTCACACGGCGATTGCCGAAATAAAATCAATGGACGCTGTTTTAAAAAAAATGCCTGCCGCAGAAAAAAAGGATCTTTCAGCCTTGCTTCAGCAAATACACTTTGCGCCAATTAAAGGCGCATCAAACAGCAAACCGATATTTAAAATTATCAGTGTCGAAAAAGGATCGGTATGGGACAAAGAAGGTTTCAAAGCCGGTGATATGGTCCAGATGGGAAACCAGTAGACCTTAGTGTGAAACAGCAGGCCTAAACTGTTTATCAGTGCCTAAAGAATAATAGCGCTCATAGGCATCTTTTAAAAAGTTCACACAATCATACAATCTTGTACCTGCACGCACCGATTTCGATTGTAGCCACTGCAAATAATTTTCTAACTCGGCTTTTGGAATAGTACTGATTTTTCTTCCCTTGTATTTACGCCCAAAATTAATCTGAAACTCTCCTGGATCTTGCTGAATTTCAATCGGTGAATCGACAATACGTTTACCTTCATCTAATTCATCCGCGCAAAATTGAGTGCCATAGCCAATCAAAGCTAAAGCGCGGCCAATGGCGCCCGTTTCGGCTTTTTCGATGAAGTCTGCGAACCCTTGACTGTTTTCAAATTTATGTGACGTCGCAATGATGCGGCCTTTTTCATCGCGCACCGTTGCACGCACATACGCCGCCGATTCAGTTACAGAAATAAATTCAGTTTCAATTGACCAGTCTGGATGTTCTTCACGAAACGAAACCAAACCAGTCGAAATTTCACCTCTAAATATTGTTTACCGTTTAAATTTAATAAGGGTAGATCCGTGCCCTTGGCGGTTTTAAAATGTCTTGTCATCATGGTGTCCATCCTTGGTTGCTACCTAAGGAATGTGTGGCCGGTAAAGTTGTTGTCAATTGTGAAAACACACAGGATTGATATGTAATAGAACAAGCTGATTTTAAGTGGTAACAAATCTGGTTATCAATTTCTTTTAACATTTGAAATTCGTATATTATTCATTCCTTGATTAGAGTATCCCAGTAAGATTAAACACATAACTTAGTAGGAAATTTGCAAAGTAGAACTAGCAACGAAATTAAGCTTGAAATTGAAAGCCAAATGGGGTTTTTCCCTCCCTTTTTTGAACCTGCGTTTGATTCACCAGTGATTTTAGAAAATTTGTGGCAGCAGACTTTAAATGGATATATAAAAAATCCATTACCTGAACTATTTAAAGAACAGCTGGCAGCCACACTGGCACGGTACTGTTCGGTTCCATATTGCCTACTTTGTCATAGCTCGGCACTGCGCCCGCTGGGAATGGATTCATCTGACGTTTTATGTTTATTGCAGCAAGAACCTCCGACCGCCGATGAGTTAGCTCAGCAAACGCAAAAATTTCATAGTCTTAAGCTGGATAAGTGGCCCGCTGCAGGCAGCGAGAATGAGACAGCTATTTTTAATTGCTGTCTTGCCATTTTCTTAAATCAAGATACGGAATCGTGTCAGGAAAAGCTACAAGCTGCGCTTCCGGCTGATCTATACAATCACTTGACGTTATACTTAGCCTACAACAGAACGGCATTAACCTGGGCCGAAGCTCATCCGGAACTTAATTATCAAAGTGATGAACGCGTCAAAAAACATTATGATCCACTGATCAATACCGATCCCCGGCTTGCTGATTTTTTTGCCAATTACAAAGACCGCGTCAAAGAACAGGCCCATCGCCGGACCTACTGGCTAACTCAAGAAAATAAAGCTCTTTATGAAAACGAAAAAACACTACGCGTACAATCAGAAGCAAACGAATCTCTTGTGCACAATTTATTAAATTCAACTGCGGAAGGAATTTGGGGGATGGACACCGCTGGTTTAATAACTTTAATTAACCCATCTGCTGTAAAACTTTTTGGTTACAGTACTGCAGACGAATTAATTGGCAAAAATTTTCACGAACTTGTACATCATTCCTTCCCAGATGGAAGTCCCTACCCCATCGCAGAGTGTCCAATTCATAAATCCTTAAAATCAGGTAAGATAATACACCTGGAAAATGAATTACTTTGGAAAAAAAATGGAACTTCTTTTTTTGCAACGTACAGTTCGACTCCAATATTTGAAAATGGCATCATCACAGGTGCCGTTGTAACATTTCTTGATACCACAGATCAGAAGGCTGCTGCCGAAGAATTAAAGATTGCAAAAGACCGAGCTGAACTTGCTAATGCGTCTAAGTCAGCATTCCTAGCTAACATGAGCCATGAAATTAGATCGCCGTTAGGAGCTATTTTAGGCTTTACAGATCTTTTAAAAGACGCTCGCCTTACTGGCGAAGAACGAGAATATTTAGACATCATTCTCAGAAGCGGAAAAGCCCTAACCCATGTTATCGACGATATTCTAGACTTGTCTAAAGTTGAAGCCGGCAAATTGGGTATCGAAAATATTCCCCTGGTACTAAAAGATTTAATTAAAGATGTGGTTTCACTTTTTTCTGATCAAGCTCGCTCAAAAAATATTGCCTTAAATTTTACCTCAAAATTAAACGCGGTAAATGTTATTATGTCTGATCCTGTGCGTATTCGGCAGGTGATAGTGAATTTACTTGGCAATGCACTTAAATTTACCAGCAGTGGTAGCGTTAATGTCACCTTGGATAGTAACGCACTAACTTCAACCACGAGCAAATTTTTAGTTCGAATTACCGATACCGGTAGTGGTCTAAGCGCAGTGCAGGCTGCAAAACTATTCCGTCCATTTTCACAAGCTGACGAAAGTACCACCCGTAAGTTCGGAGGAACAGGCTTAGGGCTTGCGCTTTCCAAAAGATTAGCCAATGCATTGTCCGGCGATGTCACGATCGAAAAAAGCGTACTAGGTGAAGGCTCGACATTTCTTTTTGAATTCACGGCTGAATTGTCTGTGCGTGAATCAATTGAAACGTTACAGATGTCGGCTCAGCCGTTTTCAAATGCACGACCAAAAAGATTAATAAATCAAAAAATTTTAATTGTTGACGATTCCCCTGATAATCGGATTTTGATTACTCATTTGTTAAAAAAAGAAGGCGCGCTTGTTTCGGTAGCCTCAAGCGGGTCAGAAGGCATAACTAAAGCGTTAAGCGATACTTACGACAGTGTGCTTATGGATATACAAATGCCCGGAATCGACGGCTATGAGGCCTTACGAATTTTACTCAATTTGCATTATAAAGTTCCTGTTATTGCCCTTACGGCGCACGCGACGATCGAGGAACGCCAACGAACATTATCTGCCGGATTTGCCGATCATGTTACTAAACCCATAGATGTAAATTGCCTGGTTAGCTCGATCATAAATACAAGCCGTCATTCTTTTCCGCTAGAATGAAAATTACATCGACTTAATAAAAGCTTCTGCTTGCGTGATCGACGCATTCATTTCTTTCATTAGGTCTTCGACATCATTTTGAATTTTACCGGATTCTTTTTTTAGTCCTGTAATTGCCTGTGCATTTAAATTGTGCTTCAAAAATAAAACCTGATCTTTTAATTTTGCCAAAACCGGATTCATTTTTGCTTCCGACTTTTTTAAGACACTATGAAATTCATTGTATTTACGCTGCGTTTCTAACAAATTGCTGCTGCTTTGACTGCGTAAGTCAGCCGATTTAATTTGTGCGATTTCGCTACGCCATTCGGTGAACAGATCACCTGCAACAGTTTCAACTTGCTTTACACTTTTGTGCACTTCATTTACGCGTGATTCAGCTAGCCCGTATGAGCTTTCAAGTGATCGGTATTGTTTTTCTAAATTACCGCCATCAAAGGCATAGATGGCTTTTAATTTATCCAGCGCACTTTTAAAAGATTCGCCTGTAGATTCCTGATCATTTTTTACGTTTTTAACTTCTTTTTTAAACAGATCGCGTTTTTCAATTCCGAAAAATTCATAAGCTGAATATTTGGTATCTTTCACAGCGCGTTCGACTGCACTTTGGCACGAGTAAAAGAAAATCGGCAAAATAATAACTAAGAGTGAAGATAAAATTTGCACGCACACCCGCCTTTAGCAGTTACTGTCGTTCAGCAACGATTCTACGTCAACTGAGCTTTCTGGGTGTTAAAAAATCTCTTAGGTATTTATTTTGCAACATCTTTTGTAGCACATAGTGCATGCTGGAGATCTTATGGAAATTAATAAAATAAATGACATTTTACCCCATTTCAATCAAACAGACGACATTTCGACCCAATCGCTTCGTGACGACTTAGATGGTAACACAATGACTGCTGCAGTTGATTTTTATGAAAATTTAAACTTAATTACTTTTGAAAAAAGTCTGTCGCGACTGCAGGGGAATTATTCACTGCAGTTAAAAGTACATTCACTTGGTACGACTGACCATCATCAGTAAGGTTTAAACTATTTCCCTTTTGTTCCGTTCCGTTGACATTTACCTTAATTTTACGTGGCGCATTTTCTAAATTTTCGCCCACGCTGTTTTCAAATACAATCTGATAAACCGAAGTTCCAAATTTATACACGGCTTCAAATCGGGGAAGACTTGTTGCCTGGCATGGCTGAAACATAAGTGATGATCCCCGTAAATGGATTCCTAAAATTGATTCAATGAATGCACGGTAATACCAACCCGAAGATCCTGTATACCACGACCAGCCACCACGACCGATGTAGGGCTCTACGGCGTAAACATCGGCAGTAATAACATACGGTTCAACTTTATACTTTTGTACCTCATCTGAATTTTGCGAATGCAGTAGTGGATTTAACATGCGTAAAAGTTCGATGGCTTTATCACCTTCACCGATAATTGCATTTGCGATCGAAACCCAAATAGCTGCGTGGGTATATTGGCCGCCATTTTCTCGTACGCCGGGTAAGTACCCTTTTATGTAGCCTGGGTCTTTCGGTGTCTTATCAAAAGCTGGCGTAAATAATCGAATCAGCTGCGCGCTGCGATTAACCAGATGCTGATCCACCGCTTGCATTGCCTGGCGCGTGCGTTCCGAATTTCCAAGTTTTGAAATTGCAGCCCAGGACTGCACTAAAGAATCAATCTTACATTCTTCGTTCTGACTTGAACCTAACGGCGAGCCATCGTCATAAAAAGCCCGTGCGTACCATTCCCCGTCCCAAGCTTCAGTTTCGACTGCAACTTTTAAATTTGCTAAATGAGCTTTATAAATTTCTAATCTTTTTTCAGCATTATTAGCTTCGCAGTAAGGCATAAATTTTTCTAGCACAGATCCCAGAAACCAGGCCATCCAAACGCTTTCGCCTTTGCCGGCGTGCCCTACCCGGTTCATACCGTCGTTCCAATCGCCAGAACCAATCAACGGCATACCGTGCTGACCCACTTTTAAACTGCGATCAATCGCCCGCGCGCAGTGTTCAAAAATACTTGCAACCTCTGAAGACTTTCGGGGTTCCATGTAGATGTCTTCGCGGTCATCAGGAATTGCGTCTGCTTCTAAAAACTGAATTTGCGTATTTAAAATGTCTGCGTCACCCGTAGCATCAATATAAAAGCTGACCACGTAGGGAAGCCACAACAGATCATCAGAAAAATGCGTGCGTACCCCTTTACTTTTCGGCGGGTGCCACCAGTGAAGTACGTCGCCTTCTTTGAACTGATGAGCTGCTGCATTGCAAATAATTTGCTTAGAAAGTTTTGGATCAATGTACACTAAAGCCATCGCATCTTGCAATTGATCCCTGTATCCGAACGCCCCACCCGACTGATAAAAACCCGAGCGCGCCCATACCCGACACGCCAACGTTTGGTATAATAACCACGAATTGGCAAGAACATCCATTTCGGGAAATGGGGTTTTAACCGTCAACTGCGACAAACTTTTTTGCCAAAAATCTTGGACCTCTGTTAATAAACTACTAACATGTTCATTCGATAGAAATTTTTGTAACTGCAAATTAACTTCGGCTTCACCGTCAGACTGTCCTAATAAAAAAACGATTTCTTTTTCTTCATTTGCAGCTAGGGTGATTTCGCATTTAATCGCAACGCAGGCATCAAAGCCCGCGCCAATTTCCCCGCCTAGTTTTTCATTTTGCAGACCAAGCGGATTCTTAAAATGTCCGTGCCTTCCTAGAAAACTACGACGGTCACAAGTAAATGAGGTCACAGGTTCAGACACGGCTGCATAGGCTACACGATTTGAAAATTCAATGCTAAATGGGTTTTGCGCTAAGAATGAGTTTGGCTGTGGTCCCCGCTTAGTAATTACAGTATGAGCCGTTTTAGATTTATGTAGCCCCAGGACCCATTCAACATACGAGGTAACTTCTAATGTCCGCGGCTGCTGACTGCGGTTCTTAAAGCGAAGCTTCGTGATTTTTACCTCATCGTTTAATGGTACAAATATCGTAAGTTTTGTTTCGATCTCGTTATTGATGTGATCAAAAGCTGAAAATCCCTGACCGTGCGTAACTAAATAATCTAAGTCCTGATTTTTTAAGGCAGGCGTTGGCGACCACAATTGCTTAGTTATTTTATCTTGAATGTAAAACATTTCACTGGGGGCATCGCTAACCTGGTCATTATTCCAAGGGGTTAATCTGTTTTCTCGACTATTTGCAGACCACGTGTACGAGCTTCCGCTTTCAGAAATTAAAAACCCAAATTCTTTACTATTGGCGACCACGTTTATCCATGGCAGGGGCGTCGCTTTTGATTTTGTCAGATGAATTAAATACTGCCTACCATCTTTGGAAAAACCACCTAAACCATTGAAAAAATGCATTTCAGGAATCTTTAACGAATGATGTATCCAGTTTGAAGTGCTTGCGACCATGACCGGTTGTTGCACGCGCTGTGCCCGTTGATTCGATTTTAACCGCTGCGCCACTTCTTTTAAAGAAAATTGATCGGCTTCAAAGTAAATGCGTGCGGTGCTTTGTAACAATGTCCAATCTTGATCCGGTAGCATATCGCGCCTTAGCAAGAAAACTCCGCCATGCTTATTCAGCCAGTGGCCTTCGCCGGCTGAACGAACTTGCTGAAGAATTTCTTCAAATAAATCCAAGCGATATCCTGAATTTTCCTGACTGATCAGCACCAAATCAAACGCAATACTTTTCATACGTAATCGTGAATGGAAGCGTAACAGTTGTTTAATTAAACCCATGTCGCGAACGCGGCTGACCGTGACAACCATCACTGGCAAATCGCCACTTATGCCGTAAGTCCATAGCGCCGACTGCGACCGGTTGTTAGCTTGCAAAATTTCTTCTTTGGCACGCGCTAATTTATTAGAAAACAACAGCGCGCCGCACAACGTTTGAAAAATCTCGGCTTCTTGCGCATCGATGTTTAAGTGGCGTAAATCCATTTGTTCGCGCGTCCAGGCCATTTCTTCTTCCCGCATGAAGGCATGCGGGTCATGGTATTTATCTACTAAGCGTAAAGCCTCTTCGCGCGAATTTGCCACACCCGTAGCAAAACTTAATTTTAAAGATGAATTTGGCGGAAGAATAATTTTCTTTCGTAATGATAAACACGGATCAAGTACAAAACCTGATGTATTCGATAACGATTTTTTCTTGGCGATAA
>JANPNP010000315.1:0-7093 GCA_031427535.1 Bdellovibrionales bacterium
GCCAATGTTTTCGGTGTCTTCGGCCGCATCAAAATCGATGAAGCTTAGCCACTGGGAAATATCTTTCGAAATAAACTGCCCTATGCACGGACCGATATCGTCGTCGGTGGTTCCGTTTAAAATATATAAGTTTTTTTTCTGTTCAGGCATTTCGGGGTGGAACAGGTCGATACAAACCGCTTGCCAACTTTTTGCTTTAGCAATTTTACTTTTTAAACGCACGTTCATTATTTCATCAGGCATCAGTGACGGCAGTTCTTTAAGTGGTGAGGCAAAAATAAAATTATGGCCATGAAAAGTTTTATTTCCGTTAACAGTCACATGAGTAACCTTCGGATTTTTTACAGTCGCATCGTCAAAATGAAATTTAGTTACGAATGACCGTGGCAAAAGCGTTCCTGAAAATTTTTCTTTCAGTAACTGAACCCACTCGTAAGGCTGTAGCGTTAATTCGGCATACTTTGAACTTAGAAAATACGAAAGCTGATCATAGAATTTAGGCGAATGGTCGCCGAAACCAACGAACGGTTTAAAACCAGCAGCTTCGTAGGTTTCAGGATTATTTTCTTCAATTGACGATGATAATTTAAGTTCCAACTGTGCTTCTAGGTTTTCTAAAGCTTTTAGTGCCGATTCAGTTGCGGGATAAAATCTTAAGCCGTTATTTATAGTTTGGCCCGCTAAGCTAGCAGCTTTGTTAGCTCCGCCAGTGTCGTCTAAAGATTCAAGAACAAGTACGTTTTTAGTTTCCTTAGACAGTTTTTGCGCGATCGTTAATCCTGTAAGGCCGCTTCCGATGATGATGTAGTCATAGATGTGCATAGTGTAACGATCGGCAATCAGCTATCAGGTGGCAAGAAAATCCTGAATTAAAATGCTCTAACGCATTTGATCACAAGACGCAAAACAGCTCTGATAGCGGGCTTAAGCCAGGTTTGCTGGTCTAGAAAGCACGCGATTTTAGGAGACACTTTATAGTAAAAATAGACAAATTTTCTTCCGGACGGAGTTACCTTTAAAAATTCGTCGCGAAATCGCTGCAGTTCGATGACCTCGGTGGCTTGCGAAGTTTCAAATGCTGCGGTTGCGATGAAGCAGCGCGATTTTTGGGCCTTACTAGCAATCAAAAAAGATTTGATGACATCAGGATGTCGTGAGCTTTTCATAAATATCTGTGCTTTTTTAACCAGGTCAGCATAAATGGGCGTGTACGTAATAAACTTGGCTAATTGTTTTGCAGCAAATTTTTGGCGACCACCATATTTATCGCTGGCATCGTAAATACGAACTAAGTCCCAGTAAACTCCGGTGATGACTGTAAGTTCGGCTGTTTTCGCAGACTCTTTTAAAATTTCAGGTGTTAGTTGTCCCGGCCCACAATTGAAAACGACTTCGACTAAACGCAGATATTTTTCGTACGAAATTGCGGCCTCTGAAAAAAGTTGATTCTTCATTAGTGCATGACCATTACGGACCAGTGCAACTCGGTTCTGCCATAGCCGCTTTTTTTTCATATCTTTAGCGCGCTCTTGTTGAAGTAAAACACCTTTGGCACCGTAGGCTTGGCGTTGCAAAGCCGTATTGCACGATTTACAGATTTGGTCGTGCAGTTCGAAATGGGGATCAACAGATTTTATTTTTGCGCGAAGCTCGGCCTGGATTGGATAAATTTCAGGTGTATCAAGGCTGCACTGCGGACATGTGACCATGGTCTTATTATTTTACAATAAGTTCATGGGGTCAATGTCGACCACGACCTTAACTTGGGTTTCAACCCACGATTCATCACCCATAAGCAGCGCCACAAATTGATTCAGTATCTGAGGTTGCGCGTGTTTGAAAATTAAGTGGTAGCGGAACTGATTCCGCAGTTTTGCCAAAGGCGCTTGGGCTGGTCCTAAGATTTCGATATCATTATAGGCTGCGAATTTTTCTTTTGCAGCATGCGCTCTTTGTGCCATGGCATGGCAAGTTGCCTTCACTTTTTCTAAAGACAATGACTGCACACGGATTGCAGTCATTTTATGAAATGGCGGATAGTTTAATTGTTCCCGGTGACCAAGTTCATTTTTAACGAACCCTTCGTAGTCATGGTTTTTCGCGAAAACCAATGAATCATGTTCTGTGTTGTAAGTTTGAATGGTGACTTGCCCAGGGTTTTCATCTTTTTTTGTGTGTCGCCCCGAACGCCCACTCATTTGCGTAATCAACTGAAAACTTCGTTCCGACGAACGAAAATCAGGTAAATTAAAACCGACGTCAGCAAGTATCAAACCCACTAACTTTAAGTTCGGAAAATCCAAACCCTTGGCAATCATTTGCGTGCCAATTAAAATATCAATTTCAGATTTTTCCATTTTATCAATTAGTTCTTCAAGTTCAGCGCGCGAATTAATTTCATCACGGTCGGCCCGCGCCACTCGCGCCTGAGGAAAAAGTTTTTTTAAATCGTCTTCGACGCGCTCGGTACCAAGACCCATTGGGGTAAGCTCGCCCTCTTTGCAATCGCTGCATTTAATTTTAAAATTTTCGTGATAATCACAGTAGTGACAAATCAGATGCGACTGCGCGTGCAATGTTAAACTAATATCACAATTTGGACACTCTTTCGTATGACCACAATCGGGACAAAGCACCATATGAGCCATTCCACGACGATTAAGCAGTAAGGCAATCTGTTCTTTGCTTTCCAGTTTCACTTTCATTTCATTGTATAGCTGCTGTGAAAGCCAAAACGGTTTTTCCGCAGATTTTTTTTCTAAATCTTTTTCAAGGCGCATATCGACCACTTGAATATCAGGTAAAGGCCGATTCTCTACGCGGAATTTCAGTTGATGTAAGTGAAATTTCTTATCAAGAACATTTTTCCAGGATTCTAAACTTGGTGTCGCTGAACCTAAAATTACCGGACAGTCCATAAATTTACCCAGCATAATGGCAGAGTCGCGGCCGTTGTATTTTAGCTTTTCATCTTGTTTGTAACTGGCTTCATGCTCTTCGTCGACCACGATAAGGCCAACGTTTTCAATAGGACAAAATAAAGCTGACCTTGCGCCAATAAGAATTTTTTTATCGCCAGCTATTATTTCCCACCACTGATTTGTACGTTCACGGTCAGTCAGTTGGGAATGAAGGACTGCGATCTGATTGCCAAAGCGTTCAGCGAACCGTTGCACCAGCTGCGGAGTTAAAGAAATTTCTGGAACAAGAAAAATCCCGCGCTTTCCTTCGGCTAAAACTTTTTCGAAAAGTTTTAGGTAAATTTCGGTCTTACCAGAACCTGTAACCCCGTGAATTAAATGCACCGAAAACTTGGAATACTTTTCAATTTCGGTAATGCACTTGCGTTGCTCATCCGTTGGTGGATGTTCCGCGCGGGGCTTCATTGTAGGTATCACTGAGGATCGCTTAGAGGCCCGCTCTTTAGTTGATTTTTTTAAAGGCGGAAAACACAGTTGTGCAACTTGTCCCAAGGGGTAAGCATAATAACTGGCGACCCATTCGAGCCATTTCAAAAACGGATCTTTTAGTTTGGGCCATTCGTCGTCGATGGAAAGTACGCTTTTAAGTTCAAACTTTTTCTCGGTGGGGGGCGACACCTCAGTCAACGGGGCTGTGGTAGGGCCGATGACGACGCCTTTAACTTTGCGCGTACCAAGCGGAACGCGAATAAGGTCCCCGCGCTGCACATTAAAATCTTCACTTTGCAAATAAGTCAGCTGAATTTTTATGGGCGCATCAACCGCCACCTGAACAGCAGATTTGGTTCCAGATTCTGCAATCACCGAAATCTCTTGTAGAAATCCTGTATGACTAATCCGACATCACCTCGTGTTGTTAGTGAAATTTCAGACGGTTGGTCTAAATTCTGCGGATAGAAAGAAGATAAATTAGCTTTAACCTTAGTTGAAACTTGGCGAACTTTTATTGTGGCTGTGTGCTCGCCCCAAAAGATTTTTTTTGTTCGTGGATACGGAATTCGGCCGAACATTTCATAATCTTCAAAACTAACTTCACTTTGCGAAAGAAACCGAATCTTTCGAATTTGAAATGAATCCTGATCAATCCAAATTTGCGGCTTGCCATTTTCTGGCGGAGAAATTTCTCCAATTGCAAATGCCGAAGCTCCGTTGGCCCTAGCTAAGCGAACAACTGGCTGTATCGATAATAAGTTAAGATAATTTTTAAATGAGTCTGCAGATCGCACAGACGTGTACTTTTCAAAAAAATCAGAATTTGTCAGTTCTGTTTGCTTATTTTTTCCAAACAGGGTCGTTTTACTGCGGCTATTATAGACCGTATTTAAGCGGAATGAGTCCTTTAAAACCCCTAGACCAGTTGCCGACAACTTCAAATTTTTATCACCCTCGATAAGCCATGTTTCGCGAATGACGAAATCTTCGGCGCCAAATTTAAATAGCACATCTTGCTCGACGGAAAAAATTTGATTGCCGGACAAGGAAACCGTTTTATTTAAGACGGTTTCAAGCGGCAATATAAACCCGTAAGAAAAACTGCAAAACCACTGGACAATAGTCAAGACCATTACTGTTTTCATTCAAAATGTATATCATACTGAAACAGTAATTTCAGCTTGAAGGCGAAAGCTAACGGAACGTGTTACTATGAAATTTGTGAAAACCTTAATCTTAATTGTCCTTATTTCAGGACTTGTCGTATTTTTTCAAAACTGCGGCGTTCAGCAGAACACAGGGCTTTTGGGCGGTAAAAGTTCGCTAGCTTCTGTTGCCGATAAAATCGTAACCGACGCTCCGTTTGCTTATGATTTAGCCGTTGATACCATTTCCTATAATTCATGTGTCGGTGATAACTTAAATAATTCCGGAATTCATGGTCTGCGCGTTGGGGCAAATGAAGGCTTTACTGACAGTGTAGGGAATGGTTCGGTTAATGCGGGGCTAAAACTAAACTCTGAGTTTTTAAAGTACGTGGGTGACAAAGTTAAGCCAAGTTATCCGTCGTCCGTTATTACGCCGGCACAAATTCAAAATTTATTAGTGAATTCAACCAATAACAAAGATGCCTATTTGCAGTTTGCTGTTCGAAAAGCAGCAGATTTAAGTGTGGCCCATGATATCATTCAGCCCACGGCACCGATTACGTTCAGTTTACCACGGGATGGTGTTGTTATACAAAGTCCGCTTTTTCAGGATCCGGTTTTAACCAACTTAACAAAAAGTATTCAGTTCGGGCCGGGCGGCGTTGTATTAGCAGAAGGACTTCGCATTTATAATTTACAAGCTGATTCGACGCCAGCACCAATTCAGGCAAGTTTCGGTTATTCAAATTATGCTGATGAATCTTTTGATAAAACTCAACCAAACAGTCCCGAAAATTTGGGTATTGGCGAAAGGTATTCTGAAATTGTTCGCAATAAATTTAATTTAGGCACGGCCGAAAAATATATTCTGGCAATTTCATACGGACCACTTAGCTTAACAGGTACTGAAACCACAGGAATTGATAACGGGTTAAATTCTCCGAAGCGAAAAGATGAAAAAGATAAATCGAAAGCGTTTGGTCGTTCATTTGCGTTGCAGTTTGGTTTACCAGTCAGCCCTGCAGCAGCTGGCTGGAAAAATACAGCCCTTAAAAATGTGACGGAATCTAATCTTGCAGACGCCGCACCGGTGTCGGGAAGCAGCTGGGCGTGTCGAAGTTACGTCATCGTGCAGTCGGGGCTGTGGAACAGTCCCGTACGTTCTAAAGCATCGTGTTCTGGATTACTTTCTGCAGATTTAAGCGATCCAATTATTCGCAACCAAGTCAAAAACTTACGGCGCCATTACACTGAGGATTCATGGGACGTAGGCTTTTTTTATGATGCCGACGCAAACTATGATCCGGCAAAACGACCTAAAGATGTTGGAACAAATGTTTACTTACCACTTTGCTTAGTTCCTAAAAAAACCGAATGCTATTTGCCGACAAATACAGTTTTGCCAGCAGTTGACGTTGGCGTTAATTACAACCCCAATACCGAGTGTTATTTGTCTAACCAAGTGGGAACGACGTACTCAAACCCTATAGATACCGTAAAGGCCGGTGGACGCTGTGCCCAATTCGCAAGTATTTGTGTGCGCACAAGATAGATCTTGTGGTTTTTGCATTTAACGTTTGCTAGCCTTACCACATGACTAAAAAAACTATTATTTTTGCGGCTCTTCTTTTTATGTCTCAAACAGTACTGGCTAGTGCAATTATTGGTTCGGTATCAACGGCAACCGGCGGAACTGGGCGCGGAGCTATTGAACCCATCGACGGCGTTCTGTTAAATCCCGCAAGTGTATCCAAAATCAAAACACAGTTTTTTGCGTTTAATTATTCAAATGAGCAAATGGCAGTCACAATTTCTGATAATGGAAAAGATGCCTTGTTTCCGGCTGCATTAGCTTTTGTTCGAACGGATGTTAATAATTTAAAAACTCAAGACATGGCCTTGGTATTGGCAACTTCGATTTTGCCGCAATTATCACTTGGTTCAACAATTTCGTTGGTCGAATATTCAACAACTATTAACACTGCCGAGAAAAAATATCGCCAGACGGTTGCTGACATTGGCGCGTCTTTTACGGTAGCCAAAAATATTTCTTTGGGCATCGTTGGTTACAAAGTTTTTGCCTCGACGGCTGAACTTGAAAAGTCGCAGCAGAAGCAGCAGCTGTTTGCAGTTGGGGGCAGTTACACCTTTGATAACTTTGTGCGCTTTCGTTTTGATGTCGAATCGGCACCTGAAAACAAGGTTGATCGTTTAACTTACATGGCAGGGCTTGAGACCTACATGAACGAATGGATGATTGTACGTTTGGGTTACCAGAACAACAATGTTGTTTCTAAAAACTTCACGACGGCCGGCTTGGGTTTCTCGGGCCCGCAATTTGGCTTACATTACGGGTACTTAACTAATGTTTCGAATCGCGATGAAGATAGGCACACGGTTGACTTGGGTGTCCTCGATGTGGATCTGATGAATAAGCCCGAAGATCTCGCGGTGATGAATCCGTACAACCGCACGCCAGTGCTGGTCGAGCGTGATCTGATTCTGTACGAGTCAAATATCATCAATGAGTAC
>JANPNP010000316.1:0-4462 GCA_031427535.1 Bdellovibrionales bacterium
AACGTTTAATTTAGATATCGAAGCGCAAAATGCTGCTAAATTGAAATTGCAATCTGTGATTGAAAAAATAAAATCAGGTAAGCCAGTTAATATGGTGGACGAAGCGCTATTTAGCTTAGGGACATATAATCAATATCAACAGACGACATCGCAGTCGCGCACGCATATTTTGAATACTAAATATAGAATCCAACAAATCGTTGGGACCTTTTTTGAAAAATTAGGAATTCAGGCAAAGCCTTAATAAGCTGTCAAAACTTGATTTGCAATTTCAGCGAAGCCGTCGCCACCTTTTTTTGTGGAAATATATGTTGGTAAATGCTTAAGCTCGCTTATAAATTCTTGGATGTTGGCGACGCCAAAACTGTGCGGGAATTTTTTAAACATGGGTTCATCGTTAGGTGAATCACCTACAAAAATGCATTTTTTCAAAGCTTCCTCTTCTGACAGCTTAAACTGATTTTTTAATAACTGAAATGTGGTTGTCAGTTTATCGTAAGAGCCGAACCAACCGTTTACGTGAATGGAACTTACTTTTGCCTGGGCGCCGTGCTTTCTGAAAATTTCAACAATTTTATTAACTTCGGTTTTTGCTAAAGGCGGAACGTCCTCGCAGAAATCGATTGCTAAATCCATAAGCCTGCAGAATTGGTCTGACGCAACTGCTGTGCCGGGGACTGTTTTTAGAATTTCCAATTGAATAACGTCTAGTTTATTTCTGTTTTGTGCGAATGAAATTTGGCCGGCTTGATCTTCAACACTGTACCAGCGCTGCATTTTTTTTTGAGCGTAGCGAAAATAAAATCCGCCGTTTTCGCCGACAACTGCGGCAACTGGCCATTGGCGCGCAATCATTTCGCACCATCCGGCTGGACGTCCAGTGATAGGAATTACTTTAATTCCGGCGGCGTGCAATTTCCATAAAGAGGTGTACGCATTTGCGTGAAGCTGGCCTTCGGTCGTAAGTGTGTCGTCAATATCGGTTAGGACAAATTCGATCTTAGAATTAAAGTCTTTCAAATTTTTCATTGTGCTTTCTGTGAAATCAGTGTTTTTTAATAGTCTAGAGGATTACTAATGGCGAAGAAAGCTGCAAATTCTGAAAGTTCGAATTCTGGATCAGGAATAAAGTTGGTGATTGTTGAATCACCGACAAAAGCCAAGACAATCCGCAAGTTTTTAGGTAGCAATTATATTGTTGAATCGTGCATGGGTCACGTGCGGGATCTACCGCAGTCAGCAAAAGATATTCCGGAAAAAGTTAAAAAAGAAAAATGGGCGCAATTAGGTGTAAACGTGGATAGCCACTTTGAACCGTTGTATTGCATCCCCAAAGATAAATTTAAAGTCATAAAAAATCTTCGTGATAAGTTGGCTTTAGCTTCAGAATTATTCCTAGCGACGGATGAATACCGTGAAGGTGAAAGTATTAGCTGGCACTTATTGGAAGTATTAAAACCAAAAGTGCCTACGAAGCGCATGGTTTTTCACGAGATCACTAAAGAAGCTATTCAAAAATCTTTATCTGACACCCGAGAAATTGATTACAATTTAGTGCGTGCGCAGGAAGCCAGGCGTGTTCTAGACCGCTTGGTTGGATACACAATTTCGCCGTTAATTTGGAAAAAAGTAGCTTATGGATTATCGGCAGGCCGGGTGCAATCGGTAGCTGTTCGCATCGTTGTTGAACGTGAAAAAGACCGCATCCGTTTTAAAAAATCAGCGTACTTTGGCGTGCTAGCAGAGCTTGCAAAAAATAATCAAAGCTTTGAATCGAAAATTCAAAGTTATAAAAATCAACGAATTGCGACTGGAAAAGATTTTGATGGCTTAACAGGTCAGCTGCTGGCCGGTAAAGACATGATGGTGCTGGATCAAAAATCAGCTGATCAAATTTTACAAGATTTGAAGTCTGCTAAGTGGACAGTTAGCGAAGTCGAAGAAAAGCCAGTTACCCGAAGGCCTTACCCACCGTTTATCACATCGACGCTACAACAAGAGTCTAATCGAAAGCTCGGGTTAGGCTCACGCGAAACAATGCAAGTGGCACAAAAGCTTTATGAACAAGGTTTTATTACCTACATGCGAACTGATTCGACGTTTTTATCAGAAGAGGCCCTAACGGCTGCAGTACATTCGATAAAACAAAAATATGGCAATGAATATCTACCGCCGGCTCCGAGAAAATTTGAAAGTAAAAAAGTAAAAGGTGCGCAAGAAGCCCATGAAGCGATTCGGCCTGCAGGGACAAAGTTTTTGGATCCGGATGAAACTGGTTTAGTAGGCGCACAATTTAAATTATATGATTTGATTTGGAAACGCACGATGGCGTCGCAGATGGCTGATGCGAAACAAAAACAAGTCAGCAGCAAAATTAAAGCAGGGGACGCCGTATTTTCAGCAAGTGGAACAACGATCGAGTTCCCGGGGTTTTTACGGGCGTACGTTGAAGGTAGTGATGATCCCGATGCGGATTTAGAATCGCGCGAAGTGAAGTTGCCGAAATTAGTATTGAATGACGTTCTGGACTTACAAAAATTAGATCCAACATCGCACGAAACAAAACCACCGGCTAGATTTACTGAGGCTTCGCTAGTGCAAATTATGGAAAAAGAGGGCATTGGCAGACCATCAACTTATGCCAGCGTCATCGGTACAATTATTGACCGCGGTTATGTGCGGAAGCAGGCCAGTGCGCTAGTACCAACGTTTACTGCTATGGTTGTTTCAAAATTATTATCACAGCATTTAACTCAGTATGTGGATTTAGGTTTTACGTCTGAAATGGAAAAATCTTTAGATCATATTGCTGAAGGTGAACTAAACTGGGAAAAGTATTTAACAGATGTCTATCACGGACCGACCGGATTAAAAGCGACCGTGGACGCCCAAGGCGACAAAATTATTCCGGAAGAAGCTAGATCGGTAAAGCTTGAGGGCTTAGAAAAATACGAATTTCACGTCGGACGATACGGTGCTTATGTAAAATCTAAAAGAGGCGACGATTTTTTTAGTGCTTCTATTCCGGATGCAGCAGCGCCAGCAGACATGACCAGCGAACAGGTTGAAAAATTAATTGATCAAAAATTAAAAGGCGCTGATTCACTAGGTGTTGATCCCGAAACTCAGAAAAAAATCTATGTCTTAAATGGCCGTTACGGTCCGTATGTTCAGCTGGGTGAAATCGACGCTGAAAATAATGGTGAGAAAATTAAACGAGGTTCGCTACCGCCCGGTGTATTGCCAGAAGATATCACGTTACCTATGGCACTTGAAATTTTATCAATGCCAAAAACTTTAGGCGAACATCCAGATACGAAAAAAGAAATTAAAGCGGGCATTGGCCGCTTCGGTCCCTTCATCGTGCACGATGGAGATTACCGATCGATTCCAAAAACAGAAACCGTTTTTACAATGGATTTAGTGAAGGCAATCGAGCTTTTATCGCAGCCGAAAAAGGGCCGCGGAAAAGCATCGGCCGTGAAAGAATATGGAATTCATCCTATTCATCAGGTTGCGGTTAGTATTTTTAATGGACCTTATGGGCCGTACATTAAGGCTGGAAAAACCAACTCAAGCTTACCCGAGGGAATGACTGTTGAGGCCCTAACAGCTGAAAAAGCATTCGAGTTAATTAATGATAAATTAGGTACCATTGCTGTACCAGAAAAAAAATCTGGGAAAAAGCCGCACAAAGCTGCTGCTGCGGTAAAAGTAGTCGAGAAAAAAGTAGAGAAAAAAGTAGAAAAAAAAGTAGAAAAAAAATCTGTCGAGAAAAAGAAAACGACTATTTTTAAAAAAACTGAGCCAGCAAAAAGCAACTTTGTTAAAAGTAGTCCGAGCAGTTCGGGAGCAAGCCGTACGATTACACTAAAAGATGTAAGTCAGACAACGACGAAAAAAAGTGATAAAGAAGAATTGCCTTCAAGAACTGTGGTATTGAAATAAATGACAGACGCCGACGATTCAGAAAATAACAAGAAGCCAGTTTCTGAACCGGCCGAAGTTGTAGAAACACGGCGGCAACTGGAGCTTGGCGAAACTAGGCTTAAAGAGCCTGATCGCAATCACCACCGCGGTGGACGTAGTTTTTATTTTTTCGATTTTGATGACAATATTGCGTTTCTGACAACTCCGCTAATATTATTTCATAAAGAAACTCAGGATGAATTAAACCTATCCAGTGCCGAGTGGGCTGTACATCATCAATCGATAGGAAAGCACGGTCCCTACAGCGAATATGAAATTAGTTTTGACGACGTAAAAGGTACGTTTAGATTTTTTCGTGACATTGATATTTCGGAAGTTGAACGAGAAGTGACCAAGCGGCAACCCTTTGTGCAGGATGTATTGGCAGCATTGCAGTTGCCTGATTTGCAGTGGAAAGGGCCGTCGTGGGATTGTTTTTACCACGCGACTTTTAATCAACGACCCGTGTCGGTGATTACGGCCAGGGGACATT
>JANPNP010000317.1:0-4360 GCA_031427535.1 Bdellovibrionales bacterium
TGCGGTCAAAATAACAAAGCAAAAGTGGTTATCAGAAAATCTTACGGATTTAAGACCGCAGAAGTTCTTAAAATCATGTTATATCATAAACTTGGAAAACTCGAAGTTCCAGAGCTAGCCCACAAATATTTTTGACGAACCGAAAAGATCAAGTCCGCGCTTTGAGCATTTGTCATAGCGCTGCCATATCACGGGTGGCGACTTTTTCGCCATTGCGGTACAAAACTATAGCTTAACCGTTTAAAATATATCCCGATTCACCGGCAATTGCGAACGACGCTATCACTAACAAAGAAGCACAAAATGCTTTAATTTTGACTCCTGTTACTAATGCCTTATTATGACCTGCTGTAGAATGAAGATGGTCCGTAGACCATGATACAATCTACTGAGGGAACTAGGAAATGCTGCAGATAATTGTGATCGTGATTTGCCTTCTGATTAATGCCATTTTGTCCTGCGTCGAGATGGCTTTTGTTACCGTTTCAAAACCACACCTTAGAAAACTTGCTGGCAAAGGCGATAAGCTTGCACAAAAAGTTTTAGCGCTTAGGTCAAACCCCGAACGCATTCTTTCAGTCCTTCAAATTGGTATTACTTTAGTCGGCGCTATTTCTGCGGCTGTTGGCGGCGCCGGAGCGGAAGAAACGTTAAGCCCAATTTACCAGCGGCTATTTAATGTGTCCGAACAGGTTGCAGAATCCCTTGCCATTATAAGTATTGTTATTCCGTTAACTTACCTTTCAGTTGTCATCGGAGAACTTGTACCGAAGACACTTGCACTACGCTTTCCCATGAAGTTTGCAAAACTTGGATCCTTTTTTTTAGCAGCCTTGGATAAGTTTTTTTCACCTGTCGTATTTCTACTAGAGGTTTCGACGAAAGTAATAATCACACCCGTAGTCCGACTGCTTGGATCCGAATCTGTTGCTGCAGAAACTTCATCTATTGATATTGATAGTTTATCTGAAACCCACAAACAATATGTCATAAACCTTATTGCCGTTGAAAAGCAGAAGCTAAAAGAAATTGTTGTTCCTTGGGATGAAGTTACCAAAGTCGATAAATCAGCCCATCACACAGAGGTTATGGACCTTATTCGGGTCGAGCGTCACACGCGCATTCCTGTTGTTGATAATGGAATTCCGATTGGGGTATTGCACGCGAAAGAATTTATTTCTGAAGTCGAAGTTTCTAAACTGAATTGGACCGAATTGATTCGGCCAATTATTTTTTTAAATTCGGAAGATCCTATTTTAAGTGCTTTAAAAGTTTTGCAAAATAGAAAAAGTCACATGGCCGTTATTCGTCACAAAGGCGAAGTCATTGGTATAGCCACGATCGAAGATATCATTGAAGAGATCGTCGGCGACATTCATGACGAACAAGACAATCCGCATTTTTTACTATCTTCAAATTCAAAAATACGGACCATGAACTTGCCGCAAAAATAATGAATTTTCTTAGCTGCTAAAATACATCAGTTAAATCATGTAAGTATTGAATACCTTTGACAGTTTAAGGGCTGATCGATTTTGTAATTCGTCGATGTTAGCGTATACTTCATGGCTGTAGCTAAATCGAAACCCCGTTATCGTAAATCTGAAGGTAAGCACTGGATCGAGGTCCGAGTCAAAACCACGCAAGGCCTTTTTGATCACCGCGACCCGGCCCCCTTTCGCGAAAAGGATTTAGACGAAGACTTCGTGGAATACATCTATTCTGCACTACGGGAATTTCCGCTTTCGACACCGATTAAAATCATTATCTACATTGAAGAGCCAGAAACGCAGACTATTTCAAGTGCAGCAATTCGCGAAGCCATCCACGCCCATTTTTCATACGAAATTTCCTTACGCAGGCGACTGATGAAACAATACTGGAGGCGAGCACAACTTTTTTTATTAATTGGATTATCAATTTTAGCTTTGTGCCTGGGTATTTCTGCAAGCTTGCCTGAACCGAGGGTCCCTGGGACGGCCTCGGTGGTGCGGGAGGGTTTTATAATTTTTGGTTGGGTTTCCATTTGGAAACCCATAGAAGTTATTTTATTTGATTGGTACCCACCATTTGAAATTTTACGCTACTATAAAAAGTTATGTTCCACAGATATTGCGATTCATTTTGGATCAACTCGTCAGCTTTCTAACATGTCAACCCCCCCGACAAATTAATCAAGTTTTACACGCTTGAGTTCGTTTTAGTGATGAAGTGAATCATCCTGGCACAAGCCCCCTAATTGCATTTCTTTAATAGAGTGAACATATCGCATTTGCGCCCGCAGAAATCGTTTAGCTTTTTGTCAAATGCGCTGGAGTATAAGGTACGTGTTCGTGGGGAATGAGGGGTACAATTTGGTTTTAACTAGACGACAATTAAAGATTGGAAGCTCTATCACTGGTTTACTTATCGTGATGATGCCGTTTCAAAACTGCGGTCCGGGTTTTGTAACCCGTAGCACTTTGAATTTAACGGATTCTAGTAGCTTCGCTCCTGAAAATATTCTAGCCCTACAAAAAGGTCAAAAGACCTACGCGGAAAGTTGCCAGAAGTGTCATGGCGAATTATCCGCAACAAATGTGCGAATGGGCGATGCAAAAACAATTAATGATAATATTAGAACTAATCCTTCGATGCAAAGTTTAGCTGGTAAATTTACCGCTGAAGATATTGGTAATTTAGTTTTAGCATTGGCAAAAAATCCAGCTGATGCCATTTGCGGTACAACGTACTTAGCAGGGCGCACCACCATTCACCGATTAACCAACCAAGAATACAACAACACAGCTCGAGAGCTTTTATACATTACCTCTAGACCTGGTGATAAATTTCCACCCGATGTGGCTGCAGCTACCGGTTTTAAAAATGACTCGGATTCTTTAACTATATACCCAGAGCTTATGGCCAGTTACTACAACGCAGCTGAAAGTTTAGCAGCCGAAGTGTTAGCAACAAAAGGCCAAGCCGGCGGATCCTACAGCCGTATTGCCCCGTGTATTGCAACGGCAACAGATGTTTACGCCTGTGCTAGTACGACGGTACAAAATCTAGGTGGACGCGCATTTAGAAGGCCGTTAAATAACATAGAACTTACAAATTTGATGGCTGTTTATTCGAAGGGTGCAAATTTTGATCAGGGCTTAAGCGACGTGATCACAGCACTTATGGTAAATCCAAAGTTTTTATTTGTATCGATCGTTTCTCCGCAGTCGCGCACAGCTGGCGCCGAATTTAATTTAAGTCAGTATGAATTAGCATCTCGCCTTTCTTACTTTTTATGGCAATCCATGCCCGATGCAGAACTATTTAACTTAGCACGCGACAATAGATTAAGTGATGCAGCGGTACTTAAAGCCCAAGTTGAACGTATGTTAAAGGACGCAAAAGTTGGAGCCTTTCGCGCAGTCTTATCATGGGAATACGCTGGACTTAACAATTTGTACACCAGTCCTGTAGCTACCTTAGATAATAATTTACGCGCAGCCATGTTACGAGAAACTGAAATGTTTATCGAAGATATGATTAACAATAACTTAAGCATCATAAATTTAGTCAACGGCCAGTTTTCGTACGTGAATAAGCAATTGGCTGACCACTACGGAATTGCTTTTCCAGGTAGTGATCCTGCAGCTTTCGTTCGCATGCCATCAAGCCAAACCGGGCGCGTGGGAATTGGTTCTCAGGCAAGCATCTTAACCGCTACTGCCGGAGAAATTAGTTACACGCATCCCGTAAAACGCGGACATTGGGTAGCAAAACAAATTCTTTGCGACGAACCACCGCCTCCGCCACCAAATCTACCAACAATTGATTTTGAAACCAATGTTGGTGGAACTATTCGTGAACGCTTGAAGGCGCACACGACAAATGCCACGTGCATTAGTTGCCATAAGGTTATGGATCCCGTAGGACTTGGTTTAGAAAATTATGATTCGTTTGGGCGCTGGAGAACTATTTATAGCAATTCAGGATTATCAATTGATGCGACGGGATTGTTACCAGACGGAACCAGTTTTAAAGATTCAAAAGATTTATACACTCAGTTAGGTAACAGCGAACAAGTCCGAGCTTGTTTACCAAAACAAATCTTAACTCATGCGTTGACTCGTGCGACTGGATCTAAAGATGACAAGTGCGTATCGCAAGCCTTGGGGGCCTCTTACGCCCAGTCGAATTCGAAGTTATCAGATTTAATTTTTGGAATTGTATCTACGAATCAATTTAAAAAACAGACTGGTGAAGCTCCTTAAAGCTCGATCAGTCTGCCATTTTTATAATTGCCTAAGTTTGCCGGAGCAGGTGCTTGCGAAGCTCCTCGCGTTGCAGAAGTCCCTTTGCCTTTCGCGAACCAGCCGCTATC
>JANPNP010000318.1:0-3615 GCA_031427535.1 Bdellovibrionales bacterium
TGCGGTCAAAATAACAAAGCAAAAGTGGTTATCAGAAAATCTTACGGATTTAAGACCGCAGAAGTTCTTAAAATCATGTTATATCATAAACTTGGAAAACTCGAAGTTCCAGAGCTAGCCCACAAATATTTTTGACGAACCAGTTTAATAAGCAACCTATTGCTTATGGACGATTGAAAAATGTAAAAGTGAAAAGTTAGGAATGTCGTGTTCGCACGGATGGACAAACCCCGCGCTAGCCACTACCGCGTTTAAAAAAAACTAGCGATTCTTCCCCGAAGTGCTTTCAGAAACAATAGATTCCCGAACAACAACAACCTTAATCTGTCCCGGATACTGCATTTCATCTTCGATCGTCTTTGCAATCTGCTCTGACAATTTCATCGCAGTCAAATCATCAACAACCTTTGCATTCACTAAAACGCGGCATTCACGTCCGCCGTTCAAAACAAAAACGTCAGTAACGCCCGTATAGCGTTTAGAAATTTCTTGCAGGCCCGAAACTTTTTGCGTGTACGTTTCCATTGTGCTTCGGCGGGCTCCGGGTCTACCGCCTGATATAGCATCCGCAGCAATAACTAAAAAGTCGTAATCATTTTCGGGTTGCACGTCGTAGTGATGGGCACGAACGGCGTGTATCACGTCAGGGGATTCGTTCCTAGCACCAATAAAATCAGCTCCGATGACCGCGTGGCTTCCGTCTAATTCGTGATCTAAAGCTTTACCTAAATCGTGTAACATTCCGACGCGGCGAGATTTTTTAACATCAATTCCTAATTCGCCGCCCATAAGGCCCGCGAACCATCCGACTTCAGCACAGTGAAAATACTGATTCTGGGTGTATGAATAACGAAAGCGCAGCGATCCCATAACTTGTCGAACTTCCGGATGCATGTTCTGCATTCCCAGTTCTTTCGCAATTAAATCTCCGTCACGTTTAATCTGACGAAGTAGTTCTGTTTTAATGTTTTCTGCGGTACGTTTTAGATCTTCCGGCTTAGGTGCGCGCTTAAATTTTTCAATATCTTTAAACGTTTTTTCAAAAATTCGCCGAGTCAATTCGCGGCGAACAGGGTCGTAGCCGATGATCTGGATGTAGTGCCAACGATCTGGATCTGGGTTTTCTTCAATGTGAATGTCACAGCCACTAGCGGTCTGAATGACTGCAACCAATTCTTTTAATTTTTGGCAAAACACGGCGCGCACATCTTCACTTGGAAAATGGCTTGAAGAAATTCCGCGTTCGACACTCATCTCTTTGGCGAAACGGTCAATACACAAAGCTAATATTCGTTTTGCCTTCTGCTCAGCAAATTCTTTTGTTTCCGATTCGAAGAATTCAATTCGCGAAGTCAGATCGGTTTCGGCGTCACGAATGAATTTTTCGCGTAAGCTTTCTAATACTTCTTTTTCTTCTTGCTGAGTTTTTTGTAGCAGCACTGTTTTGTAACTGCTTTCTTGACTTAATTTTTCATCCTGAATTTTTTTAAACGCTGCTTGCGCTTGAGTTAACTTAATCGAGTGCTCGCGCAGTTCATTTTCTTTCTGAATAAGAATAGCGCGTGCAGCTTTGGCGGTTTCATCCTGTGTCGTTTTTTTAGTTTGAACTAACGCTTCTAGATCCTCACATTTTTGTTCAATTAATAAATGGGCTTCTTCGACCTTGGACCAAAGTTCTAATTCAATTTCTTCTATAGTTTGCTGCCGTTCTTGCTCGTCTAAATTAAACTGCTCTTGTGCCTCTTGCACCATTTCGCTAGCTTCTGTTTTAGCTTCGACAATGATATGTCTACGCACGAAGTAGAAAAGACATCCAAAAACTGTGGCACCGATTGCAAAACCAATTCCAATAAACATTAAAATATTCATAAAACTCCGAACTTTATGCTCTTATTCTAACGGTTACGGTTAGGTGTAACAATGTGCAAAACTACTATACAAGCCGCGTTAACCGAATTATAAATTAGCAAATGACATACTTATTAATTTTTCGAAAATGGTTTGTGATCGTTGGCATTCTGGCACTTGTAATTTGGATACTATTTGCCAACTGGTCTTTTATTTTTAAATCGAAAGTTGTAGGCGAAGTGGTGGCCAGCGAACGTGTGGGTGGGCAATTTGCCGTGCTCGGAACATCTCAGCAACCGATGAATCCTCAGGTATTCTCTTTTTCAGTTGCCATTAAAGATCAATTTACTGGTGAAATACATATGGCATCCAGTGAAGATCGGCAGTGGGCTGCCGTTACAAAAGGGAACTGTGTGATTGCAGCGTATTTTCCGTATCCACCCTGGCAGCTGGATAAGGGAAACACAAATCACAATGCGCGGTTACTACGAAACTTTACGGCATGCGACCAGCTGCCAAAGGGCGATAGTTTCATGGATCGTGTGAAATTTTTCTTTCTGATGAATTAGGAAAAATTCAGAGGCTAAGGGCCAACCAACTGAGTTGCGAAATACCAAGGTAAGAACAGGTATAAAAAAGAATCGCGAATAAGATAATAAATAAAAAAAGCTGCGACTAATTTAAATCCGTACTTGCGGTAAAGTCCCTTAATTCCGGACTCTTTCCATGTCACTTTCATGTCCACAAGCAGCGTCTTAATCCAAAAATACTGTTTTTTTATAAGTTGCATGGCGTGAAACTCATTAGTGTATAAGGGTGTAAAAAGGAAGTGAAGCGCGGTAAGAAATTCGGTTCACGGTGTTCGACTTTTGTTGAATCAGATAGACCACTGCTAACATCATGAATATCAAGAACCAATTTCGCATTTGCATATAAAAAAGCATTTGTCCGCCTACGTCGTTGGATTCTTTAGTTTTGCTAAACCACTGCGGTAAACTAACCAGTAATCAAATCCGCTCTTTAAACTCAGTAATACACTGAGCCATAAAAGTCCATATCCAATGTTTCTGTTGGGAAAGCTTGAATGTAAATCGTTCAGTATTATCAGTGGGATAGCTACCATTTGCAGGGCGGCTTTCCATTTGCCAGTGGTTTGAGCATCAATCACAACTCCGTCGGCCGCAGCTGCCGCGCGTATTCCACCGATGATTGTGTCGCGTGCAACGAATAAAATAACCATCCACGGATCTACTAAGTTTTGCATCAACAACAATATCAAGACACTACTAACCAGTATTTTATCGGCCACTGGATCTAAGAATTTTCCAAGATTAGATACGGCATTCAATTTTCTGGCGTAGTAGCCATCGTAATAGTCGGTGATAGATGCGATGATAAATAGAACCGTGGCCACTGCGCGACTTAGATTGGTATTCAAACTCATAAAATAAGCAGTCGGTAAAACTAAGACAATTCGAGATAGCGTAAGAATCAGCGGTAATTTGCTCATAGGATTGGGTAAATTGTTGTTTGTAATCAAGCCCTCTGTCAAGATAACTTGGTGTTTCATTATCAGCGCTTAATTCATGTTTACGAGACAGATTTGATGGGAATAGTTCACCATTCAAATTACTTACGCTTTTGTGAAGAAGCTCGGGTAGCTTGGTTTAGGTCAAGAAATCTTATCAATAATTCAACAGATTCTGTGTTTGGTTTCACAGTTTTATGAAACTCAAGTAAGGCATTTAGCACCTTCAAGGTACGGGG
>JANPNP010000319.1:0-3578 GCA_031427535.1 Bdellovibrionales bacterium
CTTGAAGCAGAATTTAAAAAAATTGCAGAACATAAAAATAAAATGAAAAAAGCTGGATTAACAAAAGATCAAGTCAAACTAGCTTTAGACCCGTTGTCTTCTTTTGCACTGCAATTACATGAAGAAGTGGAAGAGTACGAAAAACTGAAACGAGGCCAATTTGACATTATTGAAAATCTCAATGGCTTAGGGCACACCCTTGTTGCATTAAGAATTTTTAAAGGTGTTAAGCAAAAAGAACTTGCGGATAAAATGAATGTCACTGAGTCTCAAGTATCAAGAGATGAAAGAAATGAATATCACGGCGCCTCGATTGAAAAAATTCAAAAAGTTCTAAATGCTCTCGATGTGAAGTTAAAGTCAAAAGTTGAAAACTCACTTAGAAATGCAATTTAAAATATTTGGTTATTCGAATGGGTACAGTTTAAGGCCGTCTTCATTTTAAGCCAAAAACTATACTCTTCTGCTCTGAATGAATAATTAAACGTCGCTTTAACCTGTTGAAGCCAATGCTCACATAAGGGTTTGTTCAGATCACCACAAGACAAGCCTTCGAAATAATTTACCCACAAATTATTTAAACGAACCCTAAAAAGAAGGGTAACTACTTCACCAGCTCAAGAATTCGAGCAGTATAAAAATCGCGGTAACCTTTGTAGCCACCCATAAAATCTTCATAAGTAATTTCATATGGGTAGTCAGGTACAGCTCCGTTGTTTTCTACCGGTACACCATCAGGTCTAAAAAATAGTGACCTAGTCATACTGACTGTAATTTGCGAATAATTAAGTGGCGCATTTTCAGTGACATGGCCGCCAGCGCCCATTGTTCGTGTGCCAATCAATTTTGCGCGCCCGTATCCTTGCATTAAACCAGGGAAGCCATCGCCGCCTGAGCCTGACATTTCATCAATCAACATCACAACAGGTTTCGTATAGCGAATTAAATTCGGCTGAATAAGTTCAATGCCATCAAGTGACGTAAACGTCGTTAAGCGTTCACCTTTTTGCCAGAAGGTTTTAATTAGGTTCAACACCTTTGAAGCATCATCAAAGTAGGTCGTCAACTTATCAGTTTCATTAACGTACTTTTGGTAATCTAAAAAATTTTCTTTGTTAGCGACCAGTTTGAATGCCATCGGGTGATACGGCTTATCGACAAAAAGCCCGACCATACGATCAACCAGTTCCACATATCCACCACAGTTATGATCTTGGTCAATCACCAGTCCCACCGTATTTTTCTCCATCACGCCGATCACTTTTTGGTACTGCGACATGTAGGTCTCTATTGCTTGTCTAGCATCATTACCTTCCGGAGAATAATGCGGAATTTTAACGTAGCCGATATTACCCTTAGCTGTCGGGTAATAGTACGAAGTGAACGGTGTTTTTGAAATAACTGTAGCGCCTTCTGGTATTTCAATACGTGATTCGCCAGAGCACATAAACTTACGCTCGATGTTCGTTCCATTTCCTACTAAACGTGCAAATGATTCTTCGATTGAAATTTTATTAAAAAATGAGATTGCAGCGGAAGCATTAAAATTAAATTCAACGGGATCTTCACCCTTAATTAGCCAGTCAAAATTTTGCGACAAAACTTCAACTTTGCCAGCAGGTTTTACGACCACTGCCGTTGACCCAGTTTGCGTTGGCACCCGTGCCGAACGACGTGACGTCAACATCCAGGCCGCGGTGTGCTTCCGAGTTTTTTCGAAACCACTGCCGACAAAAGGCATAAGTTCTTTTAGTAAATCATCGACCGAAACTCCGCCGATAGAAACCAATTCATCGCCCTTTTTAAAAGGAAACTTTTCCGGAGCCAACAATTCTTTTGTGACCTCTTCGATATAAATTTTTCCCTGAACCAGCTCGACGGTGAAGGGAAGCACAGAACGTTTATCTGTTGGAATGATTGCAGCAAAATGTGAATCGCGAAACTCAGCGACGAACCTGCCGATTAAATAATAAAATTCAGTATTCGATTTAGTTTCTTGAATTTGTGGCAGGTAAGTAGATGTAAGGACATCAATATCGATTCCCAGGTGTTCTTTTTTATATTGAAGCGGCCCGTAAGAGGCTTTAATTCGGCCTACAAGTTGTTGAAAGTCTAAAGTCTTTTCAGCCGGTGTTAGCTGGGCGCTAATGGCAGTAAAGCAAAATAATAGCGCGAACAAAATGACGTAAATTCGTAACATAATTTCCCCTTATTTAAGTACTAAGGGTTGTAATGCAAGTAGGGTTGGGGTGACAAGGTATATTACACTCGCTTGCAGGGCATACTCTAAGAAATTCAAAACCTGACTAGCAGTCATTTTTAAAAAGTCTTTATTGTAAAAGTTAGCGAGTTTACAGCGATAGAGCGTAACGTACAGTTATTATCGTATTAATGGAAGCTACTTAGTCCGAATCAAATTACAGCGGACAACACGTCACCTGTGCCCATTGTGCCGAAGCATTATCTTGGTTACCTCTTGGGAAACGAATATCGCGAAGGTAATATCCAGCACTGCAGCCGATGTCTTGACCGTCATTAACTAGGTAACCGCTTATACAAACGCCACCACTCGAGCCACCAACTGCCGTCCACACACCGGTATTAGCACAGTAAAGGGGCGCACCTGTTGCACTATTGTAACCCTGTGCGCCAAGTGGTGAACATATCGCCGTAATGGGGACTACCCCAGGTTTTATTGTCCCTGATGCTTCTATATTTCCAGTTACATCCAATTTCGCAAGTGGATTCCATGTGCCAATTCCAACGTTTCCGTTGTTTGACACGTTCATAGAATATCCGCCAGCATTTGTTCCGAGCCTAAGATTTCCCGTCTGTCCTAGAATAATTGCATCAGGTCCATCATATGTTAGGCGGCCCACTGCTCCTAAAAAAGAGTTATTCCCCCAAGCAACAGGAAAATTTCCATTTCCATAAAAATATGAAATTCCGTCAACTTGAAGTTTTCCAGCAGGCACATCGGTACCAATTCCAACATTGCCACCGTTATAATAGATATCCATTAAGTTTCCTGGACTAGTTTGCCAAACACTATCAGTTCTGGTGCCTAGGGAAACACATTCGATAATATTTCCCGCGTTTAATTTTACTTTCAGCGTAATCAGATCCGGCGCAATTTCTTTCACCGTACCCACGTCGCCAACTTTGGATAATTTGACCTTTAAGGTTGCAAGCCCCTGAGTCGCATCACTGGGGTCAGCTTCAAAACCGTGCACTTTAAAGTCGTCAAACTTAAGCATGTTAGATTTATCATTTAAACCCACAGTATACTTAGCCACGCCAGGTGCTGGCAAATTATGGTCCCGAATTACAGTCCTAGAAAAACCCACGGGTCCAGTAGGATTACCACCACCAAAAGAATTAAAGCACGCAACTTTATTGCCAAGTAGTGTGCGCACTTCGCCGGTAATTTCACGCTGCTGATCTTTAGCCTGCATGCCCTTTTGTTGCTTCATACCGCCTGTCATAAGGCTGGTAACACCGTTTGCGATAATTGCCAATATGCCAAAAGCAACCAGCACTTCAACTAATGAAACACCGGCGTTAGACTTAATAATATT
>JANPNP010000320.1:0-2377 GCA_031427535.1 Bdellovibrionales bacterium
ATTAAGCCAATTTTTATTTTGCAGCGGCGTATTAAAAAATCTGCTGTACGTTCACTGATTAATTCTTAACTCGCAAATAAACGATTTCACCAATCGGCTGTCTAAGCTTGACCATCATTTTTTACCAGCAGATAACAAAAAGATGAGTAAATTAATCGTAATCTTATCCGTGTTTATTTCATTCCAAGCAACTGCTCAGGTGTCAGCCCCGATTTCAGCGGCACGTCCTGCAAATCAGGATTGGCGCAAAAAATTTACAACCAATAGCAAATTCGGCGCTATCAGCATCAGCTATGCAAAATACCTGGAGCTCGGTAGATGCAATTCCTTACTGGTCACGGACTTTTTCGGAATTGGAAAGTCTAAATAAAACTGTGCGTGAAATTCGCCCTTACAAAAATCCGAACACCAAAAAATATTTGCGTCAGGCACCTTGGCTGTACCCACTGGATGGCTGTTATGCAAAAGTTGCACATGTTTCAGATGTTATACAAGACGCAGGCTTTGAAGCGCCTGGAAAAATTTTTGCGTTCGGTAATTTGCAAGTAAGATCAAAATATGCAGAAGGTGGCTACGCGTACTGATCTTACCACGTTGTGCCTGAGTACCGTATTGAAGATAAAATTTATGTTATTGATCCGGTTGCTAGCGAAAATGAAGACGGAACCAATTCTGGTCTGCTGACTGTTCAGCAGTGGTTAAATCGGATTTCAAAAAATCCAGAAAATGTTGAAGTGTCGCTATGCGATACTAACGCTTAGAAACTGATCCCTTACAAGGTCCTAACAGTGCCAAAAAAAACCTCTAAATCCCAAGAAAATTTAAATTTGCAATTAAGTTATAATCACGTTCGAAAACTCTGCGAAATAATAAACAAATCTAAATGAAGTTGCAGATTTTCGGGCTTTTTTGTCGTGCACCAGCTGCGACGGGTTAGTCTTTTAATATGACTTCGAAGCAGTGCACACTTGTGATTCACAGCAAATAGCGGATCAAATCTTTTCTTAGTTAGTTTCTCATGCAGCCTGTCAAGCCTTCGCTTTTTCTCAGCCTGATTATACTGCAAGTAAGAGATTCCAGGAAAATGCTTGGTTACAATTTTAAGGTAACTAGGATTTGCATCTGATTTAATTATTATTGGTAAATGAGACAGCTTCGGTTTTAAGGCCTCAAACACTTCATGCAACTTCGCTGCTCGCTCATCTTTTCGACGGCCATATTTTTTAACTGAAAACTCCGCAAGCCTTCCTTTAGCAGGCATTTCAGCTACTTTTGCCTCTAAAATCTCATAGTATTCGTTTACAACAATGGCAATGTTTAGGGGCTTACATTTTGTATGATGAATAGTTTCTATATCGTCGAACTGCAGTTCTGAAGCTTCAAACTTCATTTGTTTTTTATTAAGATCAACAATGGTTCGAAGCCACAAGAATTTTTTGTAGGTATTAAAATAGGTCATACCTAAAATACGACTGGCCCCGCGGATGGAGTTTCCTTCAACGAGTAGTTTTATAAGTTTTTGATTAAGATCCATTTTTTTATGTTGGTAATCTGGTTTAAAGGTTCGTGAGGAGAAAATTTTACTGCAGGATTTGCACTGAAATTTGCGGATTTTTTGCTGCAGTCTTTTGATACGAAAGAAGCCTTTTTTTATGAATACGCCGCCTGCTGTTTGATGATTAACACAAGTTAATTGGGGGCATGTTTTTGGCGAATAACTCATTTGTAGAAGTTAAAATGCAATGTGGATTCCAGCGTGTTTTAGGCACTGAGCGGCTTCGTTTGGGTAAGAACATCCGAATATCAGAGTCTTTCTCGGGATTTAGAGCTTTTTCTTGGTGTCGTTAGGACCTTGTAAGGGATCAGTTTCAAAAAGTTTTCGTCAATAGCGATATTGAAGTTTACCATTTCGATTTCCACCAACTAAATAAAGTAGAAATAACTATTCCAGGAAAAAACCAAGATATTAAGTCAAAGGACGGACTGGTCAATTACAAAAAAATGTTAGAACCTTATCGAAAAGTCTTTTATGAAATTGGCGTGAATAACTCGTGTCACAAGTGTGCTAACGAATTTAAAACCTTATTAGTTCAGAAAAATCCCGCTGCTTACGCCGTAGATGCCTCGGTGAACTCGAATTTAAATGCGCCCGGCGCCAAGCCTACGTTAATAAAAAAGTAATTGGTGATCTTCCTCACTTTCAACCCTTGGCAATAGCTGAAAATAGACTCACTGGGGATTGCCATTTCTAGGTCCTCCAAACTCAAAGAGTTTGGAGCGGGAGACGGTTTCGCCGTAACCCGCTGTTATTACTAGAAATAGTCCCAGTGGTGTCATAATCTGTCATCTTGTTACTTTTGGCCAAACTTTACTGAAA
>JANPNP010000321.1:0-6431 GCA_031427535.1 Bdellovibrionales bacterium
CTTGGTTTAACGTTTTTTCGCAATTTCTTTGCGGTCTTTTCAGGAAGTGAAATATTAAGTCTTACGGCACCCATTTTGTATCTCCTGGAATCAGTATACACAATCTAGTGTGTATTGTAAATAGACGCTTTTTTATTTCGTTTTTCCATATAATTGTGTTAAAAGATGGCCATGTCATTAAGGTTTGAGTTTGTTAATTTAATGAAAAGTGACCAACAGAATTTGGTCCAAAAGGTTATTTCTGAATCTGCATCGAACGTGATTCAACAGCTGCTACCATTATCTAACGTGCTTATTAAAGTTCATGCAGATGAAAAACTCGTGATCCCCGAATACCTGAAGGCCTTGCTCAACATTTTGAAATTGAATGCTTCCCAGGTTTACCATCATTTTATTCCCGATTTCTTGCTGAAAGCCAGCGGCAGGATGCAATAAATGCCTTTTTAAAAGAAAGCTCTGATCCTGTCTATGATCGTTCGCGCTGGTTTTTTGGTTCGCACGAACTTCCATTTCTTGCAGGCTATGACGTCAGTTTTCATCTGCTTGAAAAGTATTTAAATTCTGTAAGTTCAATTGCTTCGAAAGAAGTAACACTTCAATCTTCAACTTTGTTGAAGTACCTAGCGTGAGTGCACTGGCCCAGCAGATAACCCAACTAAAAGGCGAATACATGAGCCAGTGCACCGAATTTATTCCTTAGACATTTTGGTAGGCCAGTCGATCTGCGCCTGCTATTCATTTCGGGCACGTTCAAATTTCGTTTTAGTAGTAAACAAAACCTAGAATAGGACAATCCAGCGTTTCATAAGGAATCGCTGTTTAATTATTTAATTAATTAATCTTAACAAAAGATTAACCGATAAGCTTCATGATGTATCAGAACGTATTTTCCTTATCATCGTGGTTTTACTTTTTTGGAATGTTTCTATTTTCCTTTCACGTATTTGCAGTACCTACAACGCTTACCTTTCAAACAAAAATCTACAGACCTGACAATAGCCTGCTAGATGCCACGAATGTTAATTTTCGTTTTACAACAGTTGATCCAACGGGCACGTGCATTTTATATGTCGAAGATTTTTCGAATCTAAACATGTCGGCCTCAACTGGTCTTGCGGTTTTTAATTTAGGCTCTGGAACAAAAGTATTTCCGGTAGCAGCTTTTACGTTTACCAATTTATTTAACAATCTGCAGGCTTCGTTCACGTGTCAAGGTGGCGGTACGTATTCACCAAGTGTTGTCGGCACCGATAACCGAAAAATTATTGCTCAGTTCAATGATGGCACTTCCGCTGGATGGCAAACCCTACCCGCAGTTGATGTCAATAGTGTTCCGTTTGCAAATTATGCCGGTGATTCAAGAAAATTTGCAGGTTATGCGGCGTCTGATTTTTTGCGCTTCGCTGCTTTGCCAGTTTGCATTGGCTCTGATGTCTTAACTTTTGATGGTATTTCGATGATGTGCGCGCCTGTTGGTGGTAGCGGGGCGGACGCTACGGCAGTAACCAAAGGTATCATTCAAGTGGGCACAGGGTTAAATGTCGCAGCTGGTTTAGTAAGTGTTGCGTACGGTACAACTGCGTCGACAGCAGCTGCAGGCAATGATAGGCGCTTCACGGACTCTCGGGCACCAAGTGGTGCTGCTGGCGGTGATCTTACTGGTACATATCCAAATCCTACGTTAAGTACAACGGCAGTAGCGGCAAATTCTTATGGATCAGCAACTTCAGTTCCAACTTTTACAGTGGATTCAAAAGGTCGTCTTACTGCGGCTGCAAACTTAGCAATTGCTTTACCGCAATCGCAAGTTACAAATTTAACTACCGATCTTGCTGCGAAATTACCTCTTGCTGGCGGCACGATGACTGGCACATTAGTCAATAACACAAATTCAATTTCAACAGCATTAGCTGTAACACAGGCTGGCGCTGGCTATGCAGCTACTTTTGTGGGTGGCGGCGTTGGTATTGGGACGACAACGCCTAATCGTAATCTGAGTGTTTTTGATGCCACATTTCCAACGATACAAGTTATTAACAGCACTACTGGGTCCAATGCCGGAGATGGTTCTTACTTTCAACAAAATGGACTTGATGGCCTTTTGGTAAATCAAGAATCTGCAAATTTGATTTTTGGAACAAACAGCGCTGAAAGAGTTCGAATTGATACTAATGGCAGCGTTGGTATCGGAACCAATGCACCTTCAACATTTTTAGAAATAGAAAAAAGTCAGAATTCAACAACAGCACTTAGGATCGAGAATCCAAATGTGGGCACTAGTGCTGGCGTCCAATTAGAACTTGCAATTGGCGGAACTGCTGGCGGAAGCCTGGGGGTTTCAAATCCACTAAGCGCATCTTTTGGCGTTATTGCCGCAAGTGATACCTATCTATTTACTACAGATGATCTTGCATTTGCTGCAGGTACCAGCGGAGTTATCAAGTTTGGAATTGGCGCCATCCCTGACGAGAAAATGCGTATTCAAGCTAACGGTAACGTCGGCATCGGAATAACAAATCCTGGAACTTCATTAGATGTTAACGGAGCTGCAAACTTAAGAGGTCTTGCTGCCCCGGCCGTATCCCCAGCAGGACAAGGTCGAATCTATTTTGATAGCACCGCCAATAAATTTAAAGTCTCGGAAAATAGCGGTGGTCATGCGAATTAATAATCTGCACGTCGCTATTTTCCCTATTCAACTGCGCTAATCTTTTTTTGTTCAAAACTCGGTTCTTATTATGAACGGCATCGATCGATTGAAAGATTTCACGTTTTAAACTTTGCGCGCTAGTTTCCAATGATAAATCTTCTTGGAAAAAATAGGCGTCACCCGCATGTAGTAACCACGAATCCCCGTTTTTAATCGCAACCCCGCTATGACCATTGGTGTGACCCACCAAAGGCACTAGTAAAATTTCAGGTGGAAGGTGTTTCAATTGCTTCACCGCTTTAAATCCAAACCAGTCGTCGCCGAATTTTGAGTACGTGATTATTTCTTTGGTATCCACTAAATACTCAAGCGAAAATCGTTTTGAACTTTCCCTAGCTTCAGGGTTTAAATGCGCAAGCTCATTACTATGGAAGTGAAGCCTAGCCGATTTAAATTCATGTACGGCGCCAATATGATCTTGATCAACGTGGGTGGCAATAATATCGGTAACATCAGATGGACTGTAACCCAATTTTTTAATTTGGGTGCTTGCAGATTGCAAGTTGTCAAATTTAGGACGAGTTAAAAACTTATTAAGCGGATTTTTATTAAGTGTCAAAAATAGATCTGATAATCCTGTATCTACAAGAATTAAATTTTGTGCTGATTCGATTAATAAACAATGACAACTTAAATGAGTCACCCCGAACAAAGTTCGACTAAAATGGGGACAAAATGAACCGCAGTTAAGATGATGAATTTTAAACGACATTAAATTCCCTACTTTCTAAACAGGCTCTTTACGAAGCTTAAAAAGATACAGTAAATAATTTACTAGCAAGTGTAAGCTTGGGCCTAACAGAATGACTAAGCTAATCGTCAAAAATGTTAGATCCATAAAAATTACGTACACACACAAACAACCAATCACAGAGTCTGCCTGGTCGATAAATATGAACAGCAGCTTATTTTTATCTGGAGTTTTTCCGGGTTCTATATTTAGACGTCGTTTCACCCACGAATTAGGAAGTTCGAACAAGGCGTAAAACAAACCCAATAACAGGCCTAATATTAACAGCTGCATTTGTGTTAAGTTCTGATTTTTAAAAAATGGTATCGCTTGTGAACCTAATAGACCAATGTAAGTAAAGACAGGCATTGCCACAAAACCGCGGTAGGTTTTGTTTCTTCCAAACATTTTTAATGAAATTGGTTTATTTAAAGACGAAAGCAAATTTTTTTTAACTAGAAACATATGTAAGAATCCAGCGATCACTAATGGAAATATCAAAGATAATGCAATTTTAAATGATTCCAAAAGCATTTTAAAATTCCTTACGTGTCGTTTTGAGTTCTAATTTCGCCCAGTGTACCATTAATTTCTACCATTTGACCGGTTTTAAAAATTTTCGTAGCACCCGATACGTTTAACACTGCAGGTATTCCGTATTCGCGTGAAATAACTGCTGCGTGCGACAATAAACCGCCGACCTCTGTAATGACGCCGCTGATAAGACCTAAGACCGGCGTCCATGACGGATCCGTAAAGCGCGTCACTAAGATTTCACCTGGCTGCAAATCACCCATCTGATCAATCGACAGCAGCACACGTACGCGTGCCGTGATACGACCCGAACTGCAAGCCAGTCCCTTGTAAACGTGATTGCCTAAAACATCGTCGCTTGGCTGAAAGGCCTCCGACTGCACCACGCCACGGCCAAATTCATTTGGTGCTGAAAACTGCGTAAAACCCTTATACATCAATTTTCTTTGTTCAATTTTTTGCAAATATATATTTTCGTTTCTGATCACATTAGAAATCTCAGACTGCGATAAGAAAAAAACGTCATCAGCATTTTTTAATTTATGCTGTTGATATAAGTAGGATCCTGCAAAAATAACCATTTTGCGCACCAGGTAATAGGCCCTGGTCGAAAACTCGCGCATTTTTTCACGGCGGCTAAGATACGTCCTTGAAAGCACTAGTAACTGCTTAAATTTTCTTTTTTTAAGAAAAGCTACTAATGGATTAAAATTTTGATCAATGCGCTTTATGACATCTTGAAATTCTGTTTGAAATTCTATGTACTGCTTTTGAGCTGCTAACATGGGGTCTGCAGGCGTATTTTTGGATTGAACCAGTGATTGGATCCGCTGCTGAATGACTTCCGGACACTCTTCCCACCGCGGCACGCTAATATCTAATTCCGAATCCGCATGAAAATAATTTTTTCTTATAAATTCAGTAAGCGCCGTTTTCCAGCCTGAGCTTTCAAAGCCAGATTTTGCAGCTGCTAAATGTAGGGTTATAAAATCTTTTTGTAGTTCTAAATGCGAAATATCTGACAGCCCACCGAATAATTTTTCGATTTGTGTTCGAACTCCTGTTTTTTTGTCCACACCACGTAAAAAATCTTTTACTAGTGTTTGCAGATTCGAATTATTAAATATTGTTGTAAAGTAGCTGGTCTCGGCCCACAGGAAGAACTCAGACATAAACTGGTCATAAAGCTTTGAAAATGATGCTTGATCCATACTTGAATTATCTAATTTAGCAATGGCAAACTTCCACTTATCAAATTCAGCCTCATACTTCTGAGCAAAGTCATCTGTCATAGCTAAACACGTTTTAAAATTGTTTTCCAGTGCTAACGCAACCGGAATCGCATTTAGGATAATCTTAAGGTTACTTGATGATATTCGCATTGGGCCGTTAACGCCATAATTTTTTTGAATTCCAAGATCTTCATCAAAACTTTTTTCATCAAAGCCAGGAACCTTGAACAAACATTTTTTAACGATTGAAGCGTCCCAGTACACCCGTCCGTAATACGAAAGCATCCATGAAAGCTGCGGCTGTTTTTTTAGTAGTTTAATGTCAGTCATATACTTTTGCATCGAACTATCAAAAGCTTCAGCATACAGCGAATACATCAGTGTGGTACACACTTTTGAAGAAACGCCACCATCTCGTAAGTCGGCGTTCGTCATTTCAGCAACGTCTGTACGTAACTGAATGCGGGTAATCGACCGTGACTGTAAAAAATAGAATTTACCATGGCTATCAATAGCCCATTCAATATCTTGCGGTAAGCCAAAGTGGGCGGAAGCTTTCCACGCATAATCGCTAATGAGTTGTAATTCATCAGCCGTAAGTTGTGCCTGATCTGTTCCACTCATTGAACTGACTATTTTGCGATCTGTAAAGTTGTAAACATATTGGGATGGGGTTGTTAATCCTGAAACTAAATTCTCTCCAAGACCTGCACATACTTCATGTAAACTTTCTTCTTCGTTACCCGTCATGGGATGAATACTAAATGTAACGCCTGCACGAGCAGCCGGCACCATTTTTTGTATAAACACACTCATGATAGTCACATCGGCTTGTCCTAGACCCCGCTCAGCAGAATAGGTTTTTAAGTGGGCCGAGTTCGCTTGCTGACGACAGCTTTCAATTTTTTCAACAAGCTCTGAAAGCGATTGAACATTTAAGTAGCTTGCGTACTGTCCGGCAAAGCTAGCTGTATCTGAATCTTCGAAATGGCCACTGGACCTTACTGCTACCGGAAAGCCACCAATTTTATCGATTGCGTTTTTCAAAAAGTCAAAATGTTCTAACCCGATCGCAGTTTTTGGAACCACAACAAAACCTGCAGGAATTGGAAAATTCAGTTGTTTTAACGTATGTAAATGTGCCGCTTTTTTTCCGGCGGTATGGATATTAAAATCAGATTCGCCAATAAATGAAAACTTCATTAAAAAACGGCTTTTCGTTTTT
>JANPNP010000322.1:0-3375 GCA_031427535.1 Bdellovibrionales bacterium
AAGAACGATAAAAAAGTAATTAAAACTTGGTCACGTAGATCAACTATTCTTCCTGAGTGCATCGGGTTAACCTTTGCAGTTCACAACGGAAGAAAGTTTGTTCCTGTTTACATTACCGAGAATATGATTGGTCACAAACTAGGTGAATTTTCTCCAACGAGAACTTTCCACGGGCACGCTGAAAAGAAAGCAGCTCCTGCAGCACCAGCTGCAGCTAAAAAGTAAAAGGTTGATGTATGGAAACTAAAGCATCTTTAAATTACGCACGAGTTGGAGCCCAAAAAGCTCGATTAGTAGCTGATCTAGTACGTGGAAAAAATGTTGATGAAGCATTAAAGACACTTACGTATTTAAATAAAAAAACAGCGCTGATGATTAAGAAATTAATTGAATCCGCTGTGGCTAACGCTGACTACAAAAAGACGATGAATATGGACAAGTTGTTCATCAAATCGATCTCAGTAGACGGAGGACCAGTTTTAAAGCGTTTCCGTCCGCGCGCACAAGGTCGCGCCTTCGGAGTTCGTAAAAAGCTAAGTCACATCAACGTAACTTTGGGAGAGAAATAATGGGACAAAAGGTTCATCCGATTGGTTTGCGCGTTGGTGTTATCAGAACTTGGGATTCTCGGTGGTACGCTAAAGGCAAAACTTATTATGATTTTTTACATGAAGATATTAAGTTAAGAAATTACATTAAAGACAAGTTGAAACATGCCGGAGTTGCTAAAATCGAACTTGAGCGCGCTGGAAACAAGGTGAAAGTAATTATTCACACAGCTCGTCCAGGTGTTGTTATCGGTAAAAAAGGTACGGGCATTGATACGTTAAAAGCTGACGTTCAAAAATTAACAACGAACGAAGTTTTCCTATCTATTCAAGAAGTTCGTAAGCCAGATACAGACGCACAATTAGTTGCTGAAAGTATTGCATTACAATTAGAAAAGCGTATTTCTTGGAGACGTGCTTTGAAAAAAGCCATCGCTGCAGCTATCAAGGGCGGCGTTCGGGGTATCAAAGTTCGCGTATCCGGTCGTTTAGACGGTGCCGAGATTGCTCGTTCCGAGTGGTACAATGAAAAATCAGTTCCATTACATACATTGCGCGCTGATATCGATTACGGAACTGCTCGTGCATTAACTGCTTATGGAATTATTGGTATGAAAGTATGGATCTATAAGGGCGATATTTTATCTGCTCGTGAAGTTCAAGTTCAGGAGGCCGGCCGTGCTAAGTCCTAAACGCGTAAAGTATAGAAAACAATTTATTGGCAATGCGAAGGGTTTAGCCCATCGTGGTTCGACTTTGGATTTCGGAGATTTTGGATTACAAGCTGCTGAAGAAGGCCGTTTAACAGCGCGCCAACTTGAAGCAGGTCGTATTGCTATTTCACGATGCATCAAGCGTGGTGGTAAAATTTGGTGCCGCGTTTACCCTGATTTGCCAGTAACAAAAAAAGCTGCAGAAACTCGCATGGGTAGTGGTAAAGGTAATCCAGAATTCTGGGTTGCACGTTGTTTGCCTGGTCGGATTTTATTTGAAATGAATGGTGTTACCCGTGAACAGGCTCAAGAGGCATTTTTACGAGCAGCACACAAATTGCCATTTAAAACTAAATTTTTAGAGAGAACATAGTTATGAACTTTAAAGATATTGAAAATAAAAACGTAGCCGAATTAGTGAAGCAAAAAGCTGAGCTAGTTGCTAAGCTTTTTGAAATGAACATGAAAAATGGCTTAGGTCAGTTATCAGGTCCTCATCAAATTAGAACAACTAGACGAGATATCGCGCGTTTAAATACAGCGTTATTAAGAAAGTCTGCAAGGTAGTATATGGATAAAAATGTAACTAGCGAACGCGGAAGAAGAGTTGAGCTACAAGGTGAAGTTGTAGCTAACAAAATGCAGAAAACTATTTCTGTACTTGTATACCGTACCATCAAGCATGAGAAATACGGAAAATATATCAAGAAATCTTCTGTGATTAAAGCTCACGATGAGAAGCAACAATGCAAAGTTGGCGACACTGTTGTGATTTATGAAACTCGTCCGTTAAGTAAGACAAAGCGTTGGGCTTTATCTTCAGTCTTAACGACTGCAAAGCAGGTATAATATGATTCAGATGCAAAGCCGCTTAAATGTTGCAGATAACTCGGGCGCAAAAGAAGTTATGTGCATTAAAGTTTTAGGTGGATCAAAAAGACGTTTTGCTTCTATTGGCGATATCATCGTGGTTTCGATCAAAGATGCAATCCCAAATGCAAAAGTAAAAAAAGGTGATGTTGCTAAGGCAGTAATTGTTCGTACGATTCACAAGTTGAAGCGTCCAGACGGTAGCTACATTCGCTTTGATGATAATTCTGCAGTTTTAATTAATGCCGCTAAAGAACCGATTGGAACACGTATTTTTGGACCAGTTGCAAGAGAGCTTCGAGCTAAACAGTTTGTAAAAATTGTTTCTCTAGCTCCAGAAGTGCTGTGAGGAAAAAATGAATCGTTTAAAGAATACTTATACTAAAGAAATCGTACCAGACCTGATGAAGCGTCTTGGCTATGACAGCACAATGCAAGTTCCTAGACTTGAAAAAATTATTATCAGTGTTTGTAGCGCTGACTTCGTTCAAAACCCGAAATTAGTTAACGGTGTTGTCGATGAAATTACGTCTATTGCCGGTCAAAAAGCAGTAGTTACTAAAGCTAAGAAAGCAATTTCGAATTTCAAATTACGTGAAGGCATTCCAATAGGTGTGCGGGTAACTTTACGTCGCGAAAAAATGTGGTCATTTTTGGATCGACTGCAGACTTTAGCACTACCCCGCGTTCGTGACTTTCGTGGTCTTCCAAGCAAAGGCTTTGACGGTCGCGGAAATTACAATATGGGCCTTAAAGAGCAGATCGTATTCCCAGAAATCAATTTTGATAAGATCGAAAAAGTTCGTGGAATGAATATCACGATTTGTACAACTGCTAATAATGACAATGACGGTAAAGCACTTTTAGAGGCACTTGGCATGCCTTTCAGAAAGTAAAAAGGAATTTATGGCAAGACTAGCAAGTATTGAGAAAAATAATCGCAAGAAAAAAATCTCAACGAAACTGTGGAAAGTACGACGTGAACTTCGTGAGAAAGCTGTCAATATGAAGCTTTCAGACGAAGATAGATCTGAAGCACGCAACAAGTTGCAAGCAATGCCTCGGAACTCTTCTCCGAATCGTGTGACAACTCGTTGTCAGATTACTGGCCGTCCACGCGGAAATTATAAAAAATTTGGTCTTTCAAGAATCGCATTTAGAACCCTAGCTTTGGATGGAAAACTTCCGGGCGTAACTAAGGCTAGCTGGTAAGAGGGAAATATGGATACAATTGGACAAATGTT
>JANPNP010000323.1:0-7099 GCA_031427535.1 Bdellovibrionales bacterium
ATACGGAAAAAGTTATTTTTCGACCGTTGTTAGCAACGCAGTTCCGTTACGGACAAAGCAAAGGCTTCTATTCACAGTTTTCCGGAGCTTACAAGCCCGCGCATCAACTTGCGCTTGGCTACAGCGGGGTGTTAGTTACGACGCGAGTTAAAATAAAAATTGTCCCACAAGTCTACAACGAGGTTTTATTAGCTAGTGATTTCGGGTACCGCGCGGATTGGGGCGGCGTGCAGCTTTCTGTCTTGCATACAAAACCTGAAAATCCAACTTTTGAGAACAGTGCCAACATCCCTGTTCTTGAAGACAGTACCACTTGGGGTCCACGCGTAACCTATAACTGGAAACCTTTCCAGTTAAGCCTTGCATTTTTTGATACCTTTGGTGGACGGGTTTCTGAGGTTGGCCCCGATACAAACCCTGATCGAAATAGCCTAAGTCAGCGCTTTTTATACCGGCAGGCATTTCAGGCTCAAGTTAAATACAGTGAAATATTTTTAAAAAAAGTAAAAATAGAATCTCAGCTGCAATACATCCACAGCGAGCTTGATCAATTCAGCCAAGTAAACTTGAGAAATAAACTTAATTTGAAAGGGCCTTGGGCTTTCTGGGCAGATGTTATACTGATAGAGACTGCGGACGAGGCTATGCAAAATATGAACTCGATTCGCAATTTAGATCAAGTTTGGATCGGAGCCAGTTATGATATTTAGAATTTTAACCACAGCTGCAATGATAGTTTTCACAATGGGCTGTGATAAGTTTCTGGCGGGGAAGCCAAAAAAGCAGGATTTTATTGAGGTAAAAAAAGACTCATTAAAATGTTTGAAAAATTTGTCAACACAGGTGAAATCATATTTAAATGCCGAATCGACGGATACAGACATTGATACGACTTTCGCCTGTTTGGACACAACACTGGCCGAATTTCAAAAGCGAGCTGAGGGTTCAGAGGTTGCCAATGCCTTTAATGAAGACGACCTTTTCCAAATTTTTAAAACATTCCTGTCAGATGCAAACATTTCGCGTGAAGCCACTACCGACCTATTAAAATTAAAAAGAGGCATGCTTGGCGGAAGTGAAAATAGCTTAACAAAAACCGAGATTACCCAGTTACGTGATCTACTTAAGGTACTAAAGCCAGAACTTCATCTTTTGCTTCCTTACGCAAAACTTTTCCAATTTACGTCAGTCGATAAACTGCATTCGAAAGAACATATCGCTACAGGATTTAAGCAGCTTAACGTAACCTTGAAAAAGCTGTTAGCAGCTAGCCAACTGTCGCGCTCGAATTACCATTTTGATGACTTTAAGTCGCTATTAGATCATTTGCAATTCACTGCAAGTAAAGCAAAAGGTCGAATGCAACTGGTAACAGATGTGAAGAATCTGTTGACGGGTGCTGAGTCGTTGCAATCGACTGCCGATTTTGAAACCATAATTGATAGTTTGGTTCAAATTTTAGAACTTACGTCGCTACGGACAGAAAATCACGTACTTTTCGAAATTAAAGATAGTGCATCGTTGAAAGAATCCGTTGGTTATCTTGAAAGTTGGATTGGCGTACTTGAAAATTCTCTGCAATTTAAGCGTCGGGGATTTGTTTCAGCAGAATCAATTGATGCGTTGATAACAAAAGTGGTGGATGAAAAGCTTTTACCACCTCAGTTAACTGCCGGAACTTTAGTGCGGTTTTATAAAATGATTCTGGTTAGGACATTAGAAAAGGGTATAGCCGGCGATTTGCTTGGCTTTTCTGGCGTGCAAAGAATTCATATCACTAATCTGAAACGGGAAATAAATGCGTTCAAGCTGTATAGCAATTTTTTCGACAGCGTCACTTTCATTCCTGCTGCCGATGCTAGCGGAGTTTCACGAGCCGAAATTTCCACTGTGCAAAGTCAGCTGAAAAGTTTTAGTTTTAAAAATGCAATGCAAAGTCGGGCTGATTTGGACCCAAGTGAACAGGCAAAAATTGTGAAAATCGTTGACGAGCTACGTACTGAATTTTTGAACTTAAGGCCAGTGGTTTATCGTTTTGATAAAATAGTGATAGCTGCCAACCAGGAGAGCGTTAAACAAAGCTGGCACGACCTTACAAAAGCGCTATTTGTTAAATTTTTAGCACGAGGTTTGATGCTCGGTTGGGGTAATACAACAAGCACGCGCCAAATCGAAGATTCTTATTTGACCGAAGCAAATTTGGTGCAGTGGTACGAAGAATTTAAAGCTCTAGGAATAGAAACAAAGGCTTTCGATCCGCGTTCTGCAAATTCAGGGGCACGTAGCTTTAAAGAAGCAAATCTTTTTTCGTACTCGGCAGATGGCGATAACCGCATGAATATGTTTGAATCGATTCAGTATTTAAACATCTTAGTTTCGGGTGGAAGCACCACCTTGGCCGAAGTAAAAATGGGCTTAGCAGCGGCAAACTGCAATTTGAGTGAACTTGATGTTTTTGAGTTTCCTTGGAATGATGAAGTGTGTGCGCTAACTGACTTTAAAGTTAACTATAAATACTATTTCAATAACCTTCCGTACCTTGTCGGATTTTTATCGCGGCTGAATGACCAGCAGTTCACAGAGTTTTATTACCAAGCTATGGAAGTTTCGCGCGTAAATCCTGCAATGAAAGGTAAGCTTGAAACTGCAGATTTGCGAACGTTTACTATTTTGTTGCACTACATAGAAGCGATGTATGCCCAGTTCGACATCGACAGAAATTGGACATTTTCAGCACAAGAAATAAGGGGTTCGTACCCACGGTTTAAAAGCTTTGCTACTGATTTTGCAAAACAGACAGCATCTGATCAAATTGCATTATTTAATCTACCCTTGGTGCAAGAGCTGGGTTACGGCTGCTATACCCAAGAAGACTTAATCCGTGAATCTTTTATTTTTCTGGTTTACAAGGGCGTCACGCCGGGAATTACTGATTTGAATCTTGCTCCATGTTTTGGTAAACGTGCACTTATTCCGTTCAGTGGAGAAGTGGACCGCAAAACAATTATAAACACTTTTAAAATTTTGAAAGCCGTATTAGGCTCGTAAGTCATGAATACGAAAATTAATCGCCGGGTTTGGGCTGTCGGCTTTGCCTGCTTGGCCATGTTTGTTTTAGGCATGGCAGATAATATCCGTGGACCGCTGTTTCCAGAGCTTTTGATTTTTTTTAATTTAACCAATGCCCAAGGCTCATTAAGTTTCGCAGCGGCCTCAGCCGCCGCCCTTTTCGGAAATATACTCGCCGGATATTTACTAAGAAAATATACGCTAAGCCGCGTGCTTTGCATTTCCGTCTTCACCATGGGAATTGGATTAATCATTATGGGATTAGCCCCAACCTACCTAGTTTTTGTTGCCGGCTCCGCTATTTTTGGTGGAAGTATGGGGCTGGTTGGATTAACTCAAAATGTGTTGGTTGCAGAAAGCGTTGATAGCCGTTCACAGTCTAAAGCATTGTCTGGGCTACATGGTATTTATGGACTATCCAGCCTACTGGCTCCACTCGTGGCTTCCTACGCGGCTATTCTTTTTGGATATTGGCGCTCTGCTTTTTTTGTAACTGCCGGTATTGCAGTTGCCGTAAGTCTTATGGCTACGCTGGCAAAAGCCGACCCCAGTTTCGAAGTTCATCAGCCATTTAAAAATGCTGATCATCTGCCAACTTCGAAAAAAGCACTGCTGCTTTTTGGAGGTCTGTTGGCATTTTATGTTGTTGCCGAAATTTTAGTTTCCAGTCGACTTGCTTTGTATATGCGTTCGTACTTTGGCAAAGATCTTAAAGAATCAAGTTTGTATGTTACAGGTTTTTTTATTTGTTTATTGGTTGGAAGGCTTTTGTTTGCAGTGAAAACCTTTTCATTCAGTCTTAAAACGCAATTAAATGCGTCACTTTGTGCATCGGTTGCCTGCTTAATTCTCGGGTTGTTCTACCACCCCGTATTTTTAGTGCTGCTCGGATTTGCAATGGCTCCATTTTATCCAATTTCAGTCGCCTACATTTCTGAGCAAACGGGTATTTATAAGCGAGAATTTATTACCTTTGCCATGAGTTTTCAAAGTTTTTGCGTTATCGCTATGCATTTAGGTGTTGGGTATTTAACGGATAGGTTTGGTCTTTTCTATGCTTTCGAAGTGGGCTTATTTTCATTGGCGTTAGCCTTGATTTGTGTGAACTTTCATCCGAAGGTAGTTAGCAAATGATTGCTTTTTTAGTGTTATTTTTAAGCTCACCTTTTACTTTAGCCCAAGAAAATTCACGGGTTGCAACGGCTGTGATCGACAAGTTTTTAGATTATCAAAAAATTACCGCTATTTCAGATCAAGGTAACTGGGATGTCGGTGAAATCATTCCTGTTATATCAAAAAATTCTAAACTTGGTGTCATCGGATTTTTAGAGCTGAACTCGGTTAAGAGTTTAGGAAATAATAAGTATGAACTGCGCGCCAAATTATTACGGCAGTCGCGAAAATACTTTATCCAATCCGGGGACATCATTCGGCGCATGGACCTAATAGTAGAGAATGAAGATTTCCTAGGTTCAACAGACTTAGTTATTCATCAAAGCTACGCCAACGTTTCCTCGCGCTATCGACCCCTATTTTATCAAGGAATTGCTATCGGTGAAACAGCGCAAACGTTGTACGAACGTGAATATTTGATAAATTATCTAGGAAACATGTATTATGGTGTTAAGGATTGGCTTACAGTAGGCACCTTTTTAACGGTAAATCTTTTTGGACGTCCCAATTTCAATTTTAAAGCACGAGTTTTAAATTCAGAAGCCACAACTGTTTCAACAGGCTTGTCGTTTATTAAATTAGTCGATGAAAAAGAGACGACAATAAATTTAAATGTTTTTTGGGATACAATTTCTTCGGATGCGCAGATTAATCATATCTTTCTAAGTTTAGGACTTATTAAATGGGAAGGTGCTGCTGACGCCGCCGCGATTAAAGCTTTGGGTTCAAGCTCTTTTCAAACGGGCTATGAAATCATTATGGATAACTGGGACCGTTTTTTACTTGGACCGAATTATAATTTTGAAAAAAAAGCACTAGGTGGATTCATATCGTATATCTGGATTTACGACCGCTTTCACGTTCAGACTTCAATCAATGCGACCGATATCACGCATCTGCGACTTGATCCGACCGACGGTTACTACGGCTTCGTTGATTTTTTTTGGAGATTTTAAATGGCCAGTTTTTTTGTAAGCTGTCCTTTAAATTTTGAACCCCAATTAGTTATCGAGTTAAAATCGTTTTGGCATGAAATGATGGATTTAGACGGACAGCCTACACGTGAAGCCTTACCAGAACTAGTCACCCATCCTGGCGGCATTGAACTTAAATGTTCGGATCACCTTGGCTATCAGATCAATTTTTTTTCGAAACTGGCTTTGCGAGTTTTAATTCGTATTCACAAGTTTCCTGCCCGCTATTATGATCAGTTTGAAAAAGAAATGAAGGCACTGCCGCTTGCAAAGTGGATTGATGATAAGACAATATCTATAAAAATCGAAACGTCTAAATCAAGATTAAATCATGAACGAAATCTGACAGAAGCTGCCACAAAAGGGTTGGCAGGTGCCGGATTTAAGCTAATTGATAAAGCCGGACACCGCTTGTTTGTACGCATTGTAAAAGACAATGCAGTTATTAGTTTGGATACTTCCGGCGAGCATTTGCATAAAAGAGGCTACGCCATTTTTCGCGGGGATGCGCCACTTCGCGAAAACTTAGCGGCACTCATGGCGCAGCAATTAGAGTTAAATAAAGTTGATTTAAATTACATAACACTTATAGATCCATTTGTTGGATCAGGTACGACGTTGTTTGAAGCGGCAAGTTTTCAAATACCAAATTTCAAAAGAAACTATGCCTGGCTGAATTTTAAAAATAAACCAAAAATATTTAACTCAGAATCATGGGTGAAAAATTTTCGGTGGATTCAAAACAAAGAAAGTGACGCTTTAGGAATTGATATAGACCAAGACGCACTTGAGAATCTGCATGAAAACCACAAATTATTTGCCGAAACATTTCCTCAGGCGCGGCTTAATTTGCGAACTTTAAATGATGATAGCGTTGTTGTTCAAGAAAACGATATCCAGACGAAAAAGCCGTGTTGGATTATCTCTAACCCACCCTATGGGGTCCGTCTTAGGCAAGGGTCGGTTGCCGAAGCATTTGGGCATGTTGAAAAGCTGTGTGATTTACAAGGTGCGATCATAATGCATCCTGATAGTCTTCCTATAGCGTTTAATAAACTGCGGCAAAGTTCGCAATTAGACTTATCTAATCAAGGGCTTAAGATAAACTTATCGGTTTTTACCCGTTAATCGCGAATTTATTGTAGCATTTTGATTTTGGTGTAAAGCGGAAAGTGGTCGGATGCTCCCACAACTACTTTAGTTGTGGCAAATGGTAGGGGAGTGCCATTCTTTCTGCTATTTTCATAAGTACGAACAACTTGAAATGAATCCGTAAGGACCGTCGCTTTAGCATCAGCTAAATTTTTTGAAAAAACGAACGCATCTAAAAAGTCCCAGTGGCCTTTGTAATTATGTGTTCCAGGACATTCAGTGCACCCGACAACGTGAGATACCAATCCAACCTCGGATAGCTCTTTGCTATAATAGCCATGCTTTGCGTTTTCCTCGGATGTGATATTTAAATCACCACCAAGAATGACAGCTTTTCCTTGCTTCATTTTCTCAGTTATAAGCTTTTTAGCAAAGGCCACCGCCTGGGCACGCCATTCCGTGGGATTAGACTGCGATGGGAAGTGCGCTACAAGAAAAGTAAGCGATCTTTTATTTGGAAGCTCTACTGTCACCTCAAGAATTCCCCGCGACCGCCGAGCCAGCTTTAATTGTTCCTGATCGGTGTCCGCGTAGGGCACAAGATGCAGAACGGGTTTCGCTACTAAGGCATACTTAGATATAAATGCGGGATCGATTCCGCGTACGTCAGGCCCTTCTAATAACACAACGGTTTTGTAGCCTAAGTCGCCTAACTTTTCTGATACTAAACGCTTCAAAATGGATTCGTTTTCAACTTCGGCTAGCAGTAATACATCAGGGCCTGCACCGGC
>JANPNP010000324.1:0-4127 GCA_031427535.1 Bdellovibrionales bacterium
CAAATGACTTTTGAATGAATCGATAGCGTCTTTGTAGTCTTGTGGAGCATAAGTCAGCCCACAACCTACATAAATTTGTATATCCATATTTTCAATTTTTTAACACATTATCACAATGTTATATAAGTAGCAATCAAAAAAGCCCTGACCATAGCTTTTTTGAGAAAAATGCCCTTAAAAGAGGATGAGTTTCGCTTTGTAGAACTTATTCACAATTCTGGCAAAACTTTACTTAAAATTATCAATGACATTCTAGATTTTTCTAAAATTGAGTCTGGAAAAATTGAATTAGAAAATTCTGATTTTTCAATTCGTGATATTATTGAACATGTTGCATCTACTTTAAATCCAAAGTCTGTCGAAAAAGCAATTCACTTAGACTTAACTTTAGATGAAAATTTGCCAAGCGTTCTTCATGGCGACGCTTCTAGGATTTCACAAATACTTTACAATCTCATTGGTAATGCTATTAAATTTACATCTACCGGAAGCGTTGTTGTTAAAGTTAACTTGGCTGCAATAATAAATGACGGCGCTGCACAAGTCCATTTTTCTGTCTCTGATACGGGCATTGGTATAACAGAAAAGCAGCAAGAAAAACTTTTTCAGCCATTCACTCAGTTACAAAATGTTGGAACTTCCGGCGAAGCAGGCACCGGACTTGGTTTGTCAATTTGCCGGCAAATTTTACGAGCTATGAATTCGGAGATATATGTTGAAAGCAAAAAAGACAACGGATCTCGGTTTTTCTTTACTATCGAGTTTCTAAAGTTTTCGGATAAAAAAATTGGAACATATCCAGCCGCAAAAAAAATAACTTCATATAGTCGACCGGCCGAGACCAAGCCTATTTTTGCAGAAAATGAACAGCCAATGATTTTAGTTGTAGAAGATAATCTAACTAACCAAGTGACAATACAAGTGATGCTTGAACGGCTAGGTGCTAAGGTAAATATTGCATCCAACGGGGCAGAGGCTTTAGACTTGGCATCTAAAACTGACTTTGATCTTATCTTTATGGACTGTCAGATGCCTGTAATGGACGGCTTTGAAGCAACCAGTAAATTACGACTAAATCGCATATCAATTCCCATTATTGCAATGACTGCAAATACGTCTAAAGAAGACCAAAATGCTTGCAAGGCTGTTGGCATGAACGGTTTTATTAGTAAACCGATTACAATTGATGTCTTAACTGCAGAACTATATCGCTTACTAAAACCTGAACCAAGTTTTTTATCTGTGGAGGCTTTAAGCAAGCTTGAAGACGCTATCGGACCTATTGGAAAAACAAAAGTAATACAGGCTTTTTTAATTAGTTTAATAGAAATGAAAGAGTCTTTAAATTTATCAAAATCTGAAAAAAATTTAGAAATGCTACACAAACTAGGTCATCGTTACAAATCATCGGCAGAAACGGTTGGTGCCAAAGGGTTAACTTATCTTTTTAAAAAACTAGAAATTACAGCACAATTTGATTCAGCTGCAGAAATTGTGTCTCAAATCCAACTTGCTAGTACAGAGATCGAATTGAAATTAAAAAATCATATGCAAACCAAAATGTAGAAAACTCCTTATTAAATCAAACTTGGATCCAACTTAACGCCGTAATTGTTAAGTATAGAACGCCCATGTTAAGTCATGGATGATTCAAAACCCAGAAAAAATCGATAACCTAAAAAAGGTAAGGCGAAAATGAATATGAAAGCAAAATACGCAATACTCATAATATTAGTTCAATTTTCTTATTCTGGAATTGCTTTTTCAAAAATTGAGGCCGTGCTGGGGTTAGTCGCACTTAAAGATAACTTAAACTTATCAAACATAATTCCGATTTCAGATGAATCCGAAATTATGATCTCACGAGATCAGTATGTGATTTCATACAATAAGGAAAGGCATGCTCCGAACTGGGTGGCCTGGAAACTGGAAGCAAACCAAATGGGACAAAGTGGACGCTCAAATAATTTTGAACACGATGCAGAACTTGAAAGATACTTAGCAACAAATGCTATCGGTTTTCAGGCTGTCGCCCCCGATGACTATAAAAATAGCTGTTTTGACCGGGGTCATCAGATTCCTTCGGCGGACAGGACTGATACTGAAGTTAATAATAAGACCACATTTTTAATGAGCAATATGCTTCCGCAAACAGCGCACTTAAATCGCGGCACATGGGAACATCTTGAACACTACACCCGAGAACTTGTGCGCTCACAAGGTAAAAAAGTTTATCTTATCGCTGGCCCCATTTATGACGAAAACTTTGGCTCGATCGGCCCACAAAAAAATATTCAAATTCCATCTAAAAATTTTAAAGTTATTTTTATTTTAGATGCTAATGAAAAAGTAACAACAGTTAATGCAAATACAAAAATGATTTTAGTTATTATGCCAAATACGCTTTCAGACGGCAGACTTCCAACAGATAAAGCAGCGCTTTGCAAAGAAAGCGCTGCTTTATCTGTTGGAACTACTTTTGCTACTGACGTTAATGACTGGCAGCAATACATAACTACAGTTCAAAATATAGAAAAACTTTCCGGTCTAAAGATTCAATTATAAATCGACACTATCCAATTTGTTAAAACACACTTTCATTAATAGTTTTGCTCATGCAAAGCGTTGTATATTGCTCCTATACAATCGTGTGCAACAAGCGGCTTCTGTAAATAAAGCGGCTGTATTTCTGATTTACTGAAATATTGGACAAATTTTTGAAACTCAATTCCAGAAGTTACAATGATTCGTCCATTCATACTTTGATAAAATTTGTCCCACAAATCAATACCCGTTCTTGAACCAGATAAAAAAATATCCGTAATGACTAAGTCAAATTTTTGACCGCTTTCTATAGCATCTAAAATCATATTTTCAGCCTCTATCTCAGAGGTTGCCCAGGAAACATGTGCATTTCGATCTGCTTTTTCTGCAATCGCCGTCCAGTATGGCTCAAAAGTGACATCATCCTCTACCACAAGGATTCTTGGATTCAGATTTTTTTTCGCCCTAACTAACTCAGTTGTATTGAAATCCTCGTTTACTCGTCTACTTGCTTCTTTCATATAGCCCCCTTTGTTATAATAATCGAACTTTGATATGACGATCAGATCAAATTAATTTGGAGATTCTTCCATTCAGACAAACTAGACCAGTGATGCCTTGAAAACTGTAAGACTTCACAATATCGTTAGATGCATGCGAGCAAAAATATTATCTATCGAGGACGACTTAACAATTCAAATGCTTATTGAACAAAGCTTGAGCGAATTTACGGTGGTCACTGTGGCAAATTTAAAAAATGCAGAAGTTGAATTATCAAAAAATGTTTTTGATGCTATTCTACTTGATATAGAACTACCTGACGGTGATGGTCTTAAATTTTTTAGCAAGCTAAGTCATGATCAAAAACACAAAAAAATTCCCACTTTAATTTTGTCAGGGCATGGTGACATTTCAAATAAGCTTATGGCTTTTTCAGTCGGGGCAGATGATTTTATTACAAAGCCATTTGATCCATTAGAACTAAATGCTAGACTTACCTCAAAAATTAGAAAAATGCAGATACAAATTGAAGAAAAAAAAACCAAAAAAATTGGCGACCTTGAAATTGACTTCGATAGACAACGTGTATTTCAAATAATTAAGGGGAAAGAAAAAGACCTTGCTTTAACATCTATCGAAATTAAAATTTTAACGCTGCTATCAAAACGTACTGAGCAGGTTTTTTCTCGTGAACAAATATTGAGTTCAGTATGGGGTGAAACTGCTATCACAGATCGCACCGTTGATAGCCACATTGCGCATCTTAGAACTAAAATATCAGAATCTTCGATCGTTATCGACACCGTAAAAAACTTTGGATATCGACTTATTCTGAAATAATATTAATTAACTATAAAATTGTCCAGTGACGCGTAACTGACTTTAAAATCTAAGCCTTGAATGTTTCTATAAATTTGCTACTTATTTCAAATGAATCAAGAAAACTTCGCGGCAGTGTGCCATATCTGCAAGAAATCATCTGCTGAAAAAGACCTCATGGGCAGCGAAGTTGTACGGCAATCGGTTCAAAAACTTATTGAAAAAGACAGTGTCGCATGGTGTTCAAAATCACAAATCTGTAC
>JANPNP010000325.1:0-5205 GCA_031427535.1 Bdellovibrionales bacterium
ACGACCAAAATTTTGTTCGGGGCGAAACTTTCATATACAACGCTGATTCAGACACAGTAAAACCAGAACTGTCCTTATTGATAAATAACAAAGGCGACTTAGTGCATGGATCATTACAGTCAGGCAAAGTAACGCTTCACAAGGTTAAAACAAGCGAACTTAATCCGTATTCGATTCCCCTGCTTCAACCAGTAAATTTACCAGTCGCACAGATAGATTTTGAAAAAAGTCAGTTGTTAAATTCTGCGGCGCTAGCTACTGCGGCCAAGTTTCGTTTAGTAACAAAAACTGAAAATTTAAATTCATTGGCTGCTGCAGCAGTTTTACCGTGGCGTGGTTATTGGTGGCCGCGAAAAGGCGCTCCAATGGTAATACCGTTAGTAAAGTATGACACCTTCGTTAGTGCGCGCGAAGCTAACCCAGCAGCAGCGGCGTGGGAACGTTCTAGACATGCGTACAATGGAGTAAACTGGGCCGGCCATTGCAATGGCTGGACAGCAAGTGCAATTTTGCGATCTGAGCCTGTCATTAATCGAATGGATGCTACCAGTGGAGTAACCTTTTCGGTTTCTGACCAAAAGGGACTACTTGCTGAACTTGATTATTGCGTCAGTACCGCATTTTTTGGTAATCGCAATAATGGTGGGGGAAATAACGGCGATATCCGACCGGAACTTTTTCATAAAACTGTTTTGTACTATATTGGATCGCTAAGAAAACCGGTTGTTATGGACTACAGATCCGACGCTTCCGTCGATAATCACATCGCATCAGCTTACACGATGCAGGTACAGCAAATTTCTGCAACTCAAAAGATAGTGACCGCAAACATGACGTTTCATGGTTATGATCGAACTGCCTCAAATGCGATTGGAATAGCACCCCGTTACACGCGCATTTACAAATACAACTTAACTACAAATGCTGCTGGCCAAATAATTGGTGGAAGTTGGATTTCAGGTAACCCGGATTTTATTTGGGTGCCCCTTAGCCCAGCTAGATGTCGATCAAATAATCAACAGCTAGCCAGTCAGTGGGTAACTACCATTTTATCGATGTGATTAATCCTTCATCGACTTTTGAACTTTAGAGTTTAGTTTATCGACAGATGCCGCGAAGTTTGCTTTGAATTTCTTCCAGCCTGTAGCGCCAGTTTGTTTCATTTCTGACAATTCGTATTTTAACTTAGCCTGAGTTTTTTCAAGTTCGGAAATCGAAGAATTTTGTGCTGATGTGCTTTTCGCTTTTGCTTTTTCTTTCAGTAAAGCAAGTTCACTTTCTACCCGTTCTAATTTAACTGACATTTCTGCTTTAAAACTTTCGTAATCTTTTTTAGCTCCATCGACAGTCTCGGATGCACTAACTGTAAGGCTTAGAAGCAAAAGTAATCCAGCAGTCACATTAAAAAATGATTTCATTAAAGCTCCTTGTGTTATTAGCTTACATGCTAGCAATGTGCTAAATAAATGTCACTTTTTTAATAATTAGTCCAGCTTAGTGAAATATTAAAAATTAAGACTCAAGACTAAGCTAATGCCAGCTGTGCCTTTGAAAAAAGGATCAGCAAAACTTAGACTGGGAATAATTTGATAATCCAAAATTTTCTTATATATAAGCTGATTCCAAGCTACAGAAAAAACATATGCTTGCAAATGATATGCGGGCCTATTATGGGCATAGGCAAAAACGCTGTAGGCTAACGTTGTTTTTTCGTTAACTTTCTCGACTAGTGATAAACCGATATCACTACTAAACATGTTTTTTTTCTCTTCGTATTCACCTTCGTTAATCCAATTTAATGTGTAAACTTCGTCTAAAAGAAACGCCAAATTAATTGCAGCGAAAACACCGGTACCCTTGTCAGGATCAGCAAAAAATTCCAGTTTCGGTTTGACTTCATAGTCTTCCATCTTTGCACTGGTATCAAAACTTAACGAATGTGAAACCTTCAGTGGATCTTGAAGTTCGATCCGTGGCTGAAACGAGGTTTGCACACTACCCAGATTTCTAAAAAAACCGACTGTGGCTCCGTAACTTCGCGGACGAGCTGGGGGCTGCCCGTATCGCTGACTTGTACCGCGCTCTTCGTTTTGCTTGTACGTTGTAAATTTAAGTTGAAAATAATCTTCCACGTTAGGCAGTCGCAAATTCACATTCAAGTGAACTAAATTTTGGACAGTTTGACCTTCACTTGAACTAGTAACATTAATAATACGAACATTTGTTTCATTTTTTCTTTTAGAAACTTTTTTACCAACTAAAAATGTATCAACGCTTTCGGCGATCTTGTTGATGAATTCTGATGCGGAAATGTTGTACTTTATCAGGCGCTCTTCCCATGCACTGCGCTTGACAGGCTCTACGGGGGTGACAAGTTCCTCTGCACTTATACCTATAGAAAAAAACAACGAAAATAGGATGCTGACGATTGATGACGATTTTAATTGAATTTTATAAGCCATCGCCATTAATCTCTTTTTATGTTCAACTTAGTAAAGTATTTTTCTGTTGTTTTTCTGGTTTGTAGTTCCGTGTCAGCCTACACGCCTAGTGAAGGAAATGTCACGGCGACATTGGGAACATTTGGGTACAAGACAAACTTTTCAGATTCGGCGACAGGTGCAGCGTCTAGAAACTTGGCCGGTTTAGGTTTAATTGCATTGGGTGACATCAATAACATCGGTAGCCTTGAAATTGCCATGTTCGATCTGCATAAGGTTTATTTCCGCGAAGAAGCTGGCAAGTATATAGCAGAAGAAAAAGAAGTCATTCATATCACAATGGGTTACAGGTATTGGATTAACCCTTATTTTTCATCGTCTTTGTCTTTTTATTCATCTTATTCGTTAGGTGAAGTTCGATTAGTACATAGTGACTTTGCTCCGGGAACTGAAATTGATACCTCAGCTCGGGATACAACAGAATATGGTTTTGATTTCGCATTTCAGGGTGACATTTGGAGCAGTGAAAAATGGGCTGTCATCGGTGAAGCCCGTTATTCACTTTCAGTAACAAGCAAAAAAAGTGAACAGTCTGATCATTATGGCGTCATGCTTGGCGTGCGGTATCAAATCCAAGAAAAACTGCCGGATGGCTCAATTAAAAAATAGAGATTCCTTAACAGTTTAAGTGTAAGAAAAAAAACTAGCCACTAAATCTATAGGAAGCCATATCGATTCCCATAATTCGGTCTTGGAATTCTAATACTCCAAGATCTGCTCCAGCAGCTCCGGCAACTATCATAAGTGGAATAAGATGATCTTCTTGGGGATGCGCAAGCCTTGCGGCCGGAGCTTGCTCCCAATTTAATAACAACTGTTTGCGTCGTTCAATATTTTTTTCAGTCACAGCTGTAGTTAACCATTGGTTAAATGTACTTGATACGTCACTACCAGCAGCGGACCCAAAACCCCGCATGTTATGATAGGAAAGGCCACTGCCAATAATTAATATTCCCTCAGTGCGCAGTGGCTGCAAAGCTTGGCCAACCATCCAGTGTTCAAGCGGATTGTATTCTAGCTTTACAGACATTGATACTATAGGAACATTTGCATTCGGGTACATAAGTTCTAGGGGAACGAAGGTGCCGTGGTCAAATCCGTGTGCTGCATCAGCCAAATTTTTAATGCCAGCAGCCGAAAGCAGCTGCTGAATACGTATTGCTAAGTCAGGTGAACCCGCGGCTGGATATTTAATTTTGTAGGTATGCATGGGAAATCCTGAGTAATCAAAAATCATATCCGGAGATTTTGCTGTGGAAATGGAAAAATCTTTTTCTTCCCAGTGACCAGAAATAGAAATTATTGCCTTTGGCTTCAATGGAAGTGTTGCAGGAATTTGTGCTAGCCAAGCAGCTGTATTGGCGTACTGAATTTTCATCTCGGGTATGTAGGGCCATGGGCCCCCTCCGTGCGAAATAAATAAAGTTGGTAATTTTTTCAGTAAATCAGACATGATTCATCGTAACCTACTGGGACTGTGAATCAATCATAAGTTTTTTTAACACTTCAGTTGAAAGTTTTTAAAATCGCGACAACATTCTAAAGTTTCATTTTTTACCAGGAGATACTTATGATGCGACCAGGACGCGAATTAAATATTCAAATCGCTAACGATGTGTTCGGTTATAAAGTCTGGAAGCATAAGGGTGTTTGGACTGAAAATGCGATCACTGGTGATCGACCTTTAAGAAATTATTCAAACGATATCCAATGGGCATTTAGCTGAAATAGTTGCCGAAGACACCCCTGAAACTAGACACTAAGATTCTGATCCGCAACATTTCTTAAATTTTTTGCCGCTGCCGCAGGCGCATGGGTCATTCCGTCCAATTTTAGGTTGATCCCTAACTACAGTTTGTTTTTTAGGATGGTGATGGTCTTCACCCTCTTTATGGGTGTGGGCGTCGCCGTCGACAAAAAGCCAATGCCCGCTTTCGCTTTTCCGAAACTTTGAAACTTCATGATGATCCAAACCTTCGCCATCTTGTTCATACGTCGCAATAAATTCTACGGTTCCTTTTTTGTCGTTGGCTTGTCCTAATTCGGTCGAAAGAATTTTAAGTCCTTTCCACTTTGCCTGCTGTGCCCATTGTTTCGTTGTAGCCGGATCGAAATCCGATCTAGATTCAGGGGCTAAAGTGTTTTTTAAATAATCGATATCTGCAAGCACATATGCTGAATACCTGGATCGCATAAGTTTTTCGGCACTTTCCGGATAACTTTTTCCCTTTAAAATAGGTTCACAACATACATCAAAACTTAAAGCCGACCCACAATGGCATTTCATATCTGGTTCCTTTATAAATTATACGATTAAGTTTGCTTTTCTAATTTCTTAAGGTCAAGGCTTCGCAGCGTCGGGGAAAAATATGTAACCAGCGCAACTGTAACTAGACAAATGAAACCGCCGAAGTAAACCGCCGGGACCGGCCCTAACAGTTTGGCTGCAACGCCTGATTCGAATTCGCCAATTTCGTTAGAAGATCCTATGAAAATTGAATTTACGGCTGAAATCTTACCGCGCATGTTATCAGGTGAAGTTAGTTGCACGGCTACGGATCGAATGACCATACTTATACTATCGAAAGCCCCACTAAAAGCTAAGGCTACCATTGAAAGAAAATAATTTTTGCTTAGTCCAAACACCAAAATACAAAGCCCAAATCCGAAGACAGCACTTAAAAAAGATTTTCCTGTTCTAAAT
>JANPNP010000326.1:0-5627 GCA_031427535.1 Bdellovibrionales bacterium
AAAGAACTAGTTACAACGTCTAAAGCTGAATGAATATCTAAGGCCTGCATCTTGTGCCGCAAGATCTGCAGTATCAACGATCATCATTGTCTGCTGCATGCTGGAATCGGCCATTGCAGTTGCTGATGCATTGATACCAAAAATAACGTCTTTGCCACATGGTGACCAAACTTGCGATAAAACTTGATTACCAATCGTGAATTCATCAGCGATGGGTCCACGAAATTTTCGGGTGTGCTTCGGTCCCCGTGATCCCGCATAAAAATATTCTGCATTAAATGTTGTTGATCCACCAACTGGTACAGCGTTAAATCCGCGGTAATCAACTTTTATTAATGCTACTGAGTAACCCGCTTCTAAGCGCATCGGAATTCTTAAATTACATGATGCCCGGTCAATTCGTCGTCCAGTAGTATTGCCCGCTTCAGCTAAGAAACGATCGAATAACACAGACATTGTCTGCCGATCTTCTGACACAACAACTGAAGCCGTGCCTGCGGGGCATCCATTACCACCGTAAGATGGCTGACCTAGTTGAAAATGTGCAGATGCAGAAAAAGCTAGTACCAGAGTCCCGAAAAATAAAACTGATTTCATATATCCCCCCTTGGATAGTTGACACCACTTGGTCGTTATATATTTAAGTAGCAAAAAGTTAGCCAATAAAATTATGCAGCGCCACACGCATTATAAAAAAAAAGGAAGGCTTAGTTTTCACTAAGCCTTCCTTTTCTAATTTTATTTTTACCTTTAATCTTCCTTTGGAAAATTACTGGCAACGTCTCCAAGAAAATTGATACAATAATCCAGCAGTGATATCAGCAGAATCGACGATCATCATCGTTTGGTCCATCTGTGAATTAGCCATTGCAGTTGCTCCGGCATTAATTCCGAAAATCACTTCTTGACCACATGGTGACCAAACAAGGCTTGTCGCAATCAATTTGTTATTGATTAGATATTCATCGCTAACTGGTCCGCGAAAACGACGTGAAAAACGTGGTCCACGATTTCCAGCATAAAAGTATTCAGCGTTAAACTCTGTGTAGGCGCCATTTCCAGGAACCGCGTTAAAGCCACGGTAATCAATACCAATTAAAGCCACTGAGTATCCTTGTGGTACTTGAATAGGAACACGTAAGTTACAAGACGTACGGTCAATACGACGACCTGTTGTATTTCCTGCTTCAGCTTTAAACTGGTCAAACAATACAGACATTGTTTTACCATCTTCTGTTAATGATACCGAAGCTGATCCAGCTGGGCATCCATTACCACCATAAGATGGCTGACCTAATCTGATTTGAGCTTCAGCCGATAATGCTAAAACTAAAGTTGCTAGCGTTACTAATGCCTTCATGAAATCCCCCTTGGATATTCGTTTTCGTTGTTTTTTATTCGCGACCTAAAAGGTCACTCTTGCACAACGTACAAAGCAAAGGGGTTGCCAATAAGTTTGGAGACAAAAGGACACTGTAAGTGATGATTGTGGTTAATTACTTAGCAGAATAATTAAAATAGCTTAGAAAAATATCAGTAAGCAATTATGGAAGCACTGTAACTTCCACAAATGACCCTGCTTTGATGACTATATTTGATGCTGCTATTTCAGTAGCAGCCTGCAGTTGTACGGTTCCTGCGGCAGAAGGAACAATGACACCTTCAACTGTGTTAAACATGACTGCTGGCGCAATGGCTGGAGTATTCGTAGCCATCACTGAGTCGCCAGAAGAATTAATTACTCCTGAAAAGACTGCTGCCGTTCCATCAGCACCACTTGCAATATTTGCGGTTGCCGACGCAGTCGTTACAGCTGGGTAAGTAAGTCCAAAGCGTGCTCCTGTAGTCACTGACGCCGATGTAGATAAAATATTGAATTTGTATTTATAAACCTTTCCCGCAACCACCGGAAACGATAACGCCGTTGCATTAGCTAAACCAGTAACTGAAAAAGTCTGATCGGCTGCCGCGCGCGTAAATGCTGGAAATCCAGTCGTCGCAACCCATTGAGCGCCATCATAAACCCAGGCTTGTCCAGCAACTGGTACCGCAGCGCTTACAGGCACACCTTTTATTTTATCAACGCTGACCGCAGCTTGCGTTCCGCTGATGTCTCCTGCGACTGCTCCGGAAAAATTAACAGCCGTGGTAGCATTCGGAATAGTTCCAATGGCTTGACACGCAAACATTGAACTTACACTGTTCCAGTACATTGATTCAAGCGCTGTGCAGTTTGCAGAAACGACGTACCCGTTAAAGGCCGCCTGCTGAAGGGCACCATTAATTCGCGCATCATTACCAGCCGCAACCGTGTTCGCGGCTGTTCCCACATTTAAAGTAAGCACTGGGGCTGCAGCACCAGAGGCCACACTTAAAAATGCATTTGCCGAACTGACATTCGTAACTGTTCCACCCGAATTTGAATCTGGTGATGCAGTCCATGCGGAACCATTCCATTTCAAAGCTTGGCCGACAAGCGCACCGCTTGCGTTTATCTGTGACGGATTAATAGCAATGGGTACTGCTGCTGCTGCGCTTAAGCGACCCTGTGCATCGACGGTGAATGAACCCACTTGCGATGCATTACCATAAGAACCCGCGACGACAGTGGTATTGCTAAGACCGGCAGGACTTGTCCAACTTAATTTTCCTGCAGCATCGGTAGCTAACAACTGACCGTTTGTACCCAGACCGGTAGGCAAAGTTAATGCGTAATTCGAAAACGTTGTCGGAGCTTTTAATTGAACGCTATTTGTGTTTGAACCTTCATAGATATAAACATTCTGAGTTGAAATGTTGTTAGAAGAAAGTGAATTCAAACTTACATTTCCTGATGCATCCCGTTTCATGATTGCTGAAGCCGTATTTAAATTTGTTGCCGCCGTGACATCAGCAACTACGGGGGATAAGCCAGTGATGTCGCCGGTGTTTAAAACGACCACTCCAGTTTTTCCAGCAACGCTTGATACCGCGCCGCCGCTTAACGATGCCGGAGCATACTGTAAACCATCAAATTGTAAAACTTGGCCAACTGTGGGTGCAATGTTTCCGACAGCAATGCCCTTAATTTTATTTACGCTAACGGCTGACTGTGATCCACTAATGTCACCGCTTAAAATACCCGAAAAGTTAACAGCAGATGCCGCTACGCCTGTTGAGGCAATCGAAACTAAGTTTGAAACATTTCCGCTGCTAGCAAAAACAGATTCTAAATTTGCTTGATTCAATTGTGTCACGCTATTTTGCACCAACACATCAACACCAGCTTTTCCACCAACGGACTCGGACTGCACGGCATAGGCTACAGTTTTTAATGGAAAATCGACACGAATAAGCTCTCCCAGCACGGTTGCTGTGTAGCGAACTAATCTAGAATCACTCGGGCCCGGACTGTAGGTTTGGCTTGTACCAGTAACCGCCCCAACTGCATCGACGCACGTTAATCCGTTTTTTACCGACGAATTATTTAACACTTGGTTTATGGATATTGCAGGATCAAATCCCGCTGCGGTCCCTGCACCAATCGTTAATGACACCGAGCCATTCGTAATGGTTTGGGATGCGAAAGATTCTTCGCGTAGCACACAACCCGCGGGCGATAGAATTTGTAACTTCATCATTACACCAGCTTCCGACGGATAAACGCCGGCCGGAGATTTCAATCGAAGCTGAATCGGAATTCCCATTTCCGCTGCTTGCGTAATGGCAACAGTAAAAATCACTGCAACGAACGAATACATCCGTACATTATTCATATTTAATCTCCACTTGCCAGCCACTAGCTGTAGTTGTTGCTTTTACAGGATCTGTAGAATCAAAATTAATGACCCATCCTGACGATGACGTCACGATAGATCCGTATTTCATATTGGCATTTGATGAATCAAGAACGACGCTTGGTGGACTAACCGGTGCGCCCGGAGCAACGCCATCTGTAGCTTTTTTACAGCCTACAGCGATCGCGCACATAGGAATAAGTAAGAACCTTTTATTTAACTTCATCAGATTACGTACCTCGAACTTAATAGTAGCACGATATCAAAAAACTGTTAAATAGTTGTGAAAACTCGGGAATTCTGTACCTAAGTAAGACACTTTTCACGACTTAGGCGTTCTTTAAAATACAAAAGGCCTCATCCTGAGGCCTTTCCTTTAAAACGGATTATTTTAGTACAGTGACTAGCGCGTGCACCATGGTGCAGTCGGCATGATCGTACACATAATTTGACATAAAGCTGGATCACCCAATGGGCATTCGCCAGGATTTCCTGGACCAGGTGTAGATGCTACAGCGCCAACATTAAAATCTAATGATGTCGCCGAATTTCCAGCAGCATCTATCGCCTTAATCGTTACAGTTCCCTTAGTTAATCCAGTAACTAAACCAGTTTCAGAAACTGATGCAACTGCGGGGTTAGAGGATTCAAATTTAACAGCGCCTGAAGCATTCTTTAAAGCCACTTGTTGGGTTGCTTTTTCTTCGATTGTTGCTGCAGCTGGAACCATCCAAACTTTCTTAGCTAGCAAGTGATCAACTGCTGCGAATGCGTCAACACGACAATTACAAGCAGTCTCAATTTCAACTTTAGCACCCGTGGTTTGCATTAATGAACGAACTTCAGCACCTGTTAAAGTGGGATCTTGCGCTTTTAAGAATGCAACAAGACCTGCAACTAACGGAGTTGCCATAGATGTTCCAGATAAATTTTCGTATTTATTTCCCGGAAGTGTCGACATAATTGCTTCACCCGGAGCCGCTAAAGATACTTTAGCTTTTCCGTAATTTGACCAACTAGGTTTAGCATCTGAAGCGCCTGAAGCAGCTACTGTCATCATGTTCGGAGTTCCAGAGTTCGCCGGATAGACATCTGTATTATCATTATTCTTACCGTCATTTGCAGCCGCTGTTACGAAAATAATTCCTGCAGCTTCTGCACGTTCAATGGCTTCGATTAATGGCTGTGCTGTTGCTTTAGGAACAGTTGCGCCCCATGAGGCCGAGATAACAGATACTTTTTTCTCGATCGCATAATCGATAGCTTTGATTGCATTGTTCAAATCACCCGAACCGTCAGCTCCTAAAAAGCGAAGTGGCATGATTGAAACTTCAGGGCTCATACCAGAAATTCCACCTTCAACAACACCGGTAGCTCCAACAATTCCCGAGCAATGTGTTCCATGTCCAGGATTTTGCGCCGACGTTAAATCCATAGGATCTGAATCGTTATCGCGAAAGTCATAACCAGCCACCATATTAGCTGCTAAACTTTTGTGAGTATAGTCAACACCAGTGTCGATCACTGCCAATAAGACCTTGCGGCTTCCTTTGTTACCAGCACGTGTCCATGCTTGCTCTGCGTTTACCTTTGTTAATGCGTACTGCTCTTTTAATCCTGTTGTGTTTACAGGTGCATTAAATGCGTAAATTTTAAAATTTGGAACTACGTATTCAATATTTTTATCTGCATAAAGTGCAGCTAAAGTTTTTGCTTCATTTTTTTTCTCGATAGCTACATTTACCAAACGTCCTGGTCGGTGAATGCCTTTCATTTGCAATCCAAATGATTCTGTTTGCATAGCTGCTAACATATTAATTGATGAATTGTTTTTATACTTTACTAAGTATT
>JANPNP010000327.1:0-2132 GCA_031427535.1 Bdellovibrionales bacterium
GGCCTTTTTGGATTCCTTGGTGCGCTACATAAAAGTGTTCCATAAAATACCTCTGCTATAAAAATGAGTTTACAGATATTTTTCGGATCAACCGACCACGGTCTTGAATGTTTTAATTTATGACGAACTTTTTGACAGAAGGTCTAGGCAGTTAAATGCAAAAGGGCACACGGTTGCTAAGCGTTACAGCTCGTGGTTGAATTCATACTTTGTCGAATGACTAAAAATGGCCTTTAAACTTTCTATCCTCGAATAAGGTTTTTATAACCCTAACTCGGTAATTCCTTGCTGCCAGGAAAAAGCCTTTACCTTACCTATTTTTTTTGCAACTGAATCTTGAGATAGCAAAAAACATTCAGAATTTGGTAAATCTTTTTGAATACTTTCTAAATGCTGACAATCACGGTCGTCAACTTTAGTTTTAGATTTAATTTCTACAAGTGCAATTTTTTGTCCCGGCCGTTCAATGATTAAATCAATTTCCACATTATCTTTAGTTCGTAAATATGAAAAATGATAATCGGCTTTTTTATATTTATTTAAACGAAATATTTCACAGATAATAAAATGTTCGAAAGCATTTCCGTATTCGCTGGTCCGCGGATGAAGCTCAAGGTTAAGCTTTCCTTCAAGTGAAGTTCTGACTCCCAGATCAAAGAAATAAAATTTCGCAGCTTGCCTTTGCTGTTTTCGAATAGACTTGCTATAGCCAGGAACTGAAAATCCGATTAAAGTGTCCTCTAGGATTTCAAAATAGGACTGAACTGTCGTTACGTCCACACCCACATCCCTTGCAATGCTGGAAGCATTGATAGGCTGCCCGTTCATCTGAGCAGCAATCGGCAAGAAACGCCGGAATGGTTCTATTTTACGAACCCATTGTTCTTCCTGAATTTCAGTTTTAATATATGTCAAAGCGTAAGATCGCAAATAATTTCCTTTTTCTTGCGCCTGTTTTAATTCGGTCATTTTTGGTAACGACCCCCATTTAAGAACCTTATTCAGATCAAACGCATCGCCAAGTTCCCTATGAGTCAGTGGAAACAGATCTTCCACCCACGCCCTGCCTGCGAGCAAATTTATTCCCTTTTGTTTAAGCCTGCGGGCACTGGAGCCGGTTAGCGCAAATTTAATGTTTAGGTCGGATTCTATGATTTGGTGAACAACGTTTAAAAGCTTTGGAACTTTTTGTACTTCATCGATAACAATCCACCGAGGTCGATTTTCTTTCGATAGTATACTTATCTGCTGTAATAAAGATTGGGGCTGTAATTGATATTGATCTACTAATTCGTCATTCAGTAAATCAATCCACAGCGTTTTTTCATTTTTAAAAGTTTCTCTTAATAAGCTGGATTTCCCCGTGCCGCGGGCTCCGAATAGAAAATAACTATTTGATTTTGAAAGCTTACAAGACCGCTTGATCATAACCTATATTTATCGGGTATATTTTGGCCATGGTCAAGGAACTTTATCATCAGTTAGCTAATTATTCATTGAAAGGTTTTTTTCAGCTTTCAGCTTTCGACAGTGGTAACGTAGGTTACACATTTGTGGTTGCAAGAAATCCTCAGGGAACTTTATTTACAATGCGGCCTGCTAGAACTAAAAGACAGTCAACTTTCTTTCGAACAGACTGTTGCTCATGAATATGTCCATCTCGTTTTTGAAAATGCGAGTCGGAAAGCTAAAGACTCTACGGTTTCAAGAGCAAAAAAAGCATTTAGACAAATTGGTATTATTCCCAAGTATCGAATCTACCAAGATTGGTTATCAAAAGTAGAACAGTTCTTTAAAACTTCTGGCGGAACCGATCCCTATGCCGAAGGAACCTGGTTCGCTGGAGCGCTTTTAAAATCTGCAAACACTCCAGAGAAAAGAAACAAATTAATAAAACTGTTAATTGATTCTGCAAAAATAGGGAAATCACCCAAAGACCTGGATTTATTTTATCAAGACTTAATTAGGAAGCTGGAGGCCTTTTTTATGTCAGACCATGGGCCTTTTTGGATTCCTTGGTGCGCTACATAAAAGTGTTCCATAAAATACCTCTGCTATAAAAATGAGTTTACAGATATTTTTCGGATCAACCGACCACGGTCTTGAATGTTTTAATTTATGACGAACTTTTT
>JANPNP010000328.1:0-2699 GCA_031427535.1 Bdellovibrionales bacterium
GAAGGAAAGTTATTTGCTAGGTTCGTTTGCGATGTGCGCATTGATCCTGAGTTGTCGACAACAAACAGCACATCTATTTTTCTTGGAACAAACACCGAGGCTTGTTGAAACTGTGAGGTCTCAGATAAAACTGAAAAATCTCCAGCGCCTTTTTCACAGCTGGTATAAAGCAATGTCGCTGCGGTAAGTAGTAGTGGTAAAACAACATTTTTTTTCATACGTTATCCTCTTGTTAGCCTGATTCAGTCAGCTTCTTATCGTCCGACTGTCGTAAATTCTTGTAGGCTTCTTACCTAGTTTACAGAGGTAAAACGCAATTGCGCGCCCACCTGTAACAACGTGATATTTCTGGTCTATTGTCGGTCTTGTGCAAATATGAGACGCGCTAAGTCCCTAATAGCATTAGAAAAAATTATTTTTTATTTATTTTAAGAAAAATAAATTGAAAAAGTATTGGTCAGTATTCAAAACTATTTCAGAATGAAATTTTGAATTTATGTCAAACAGTCAGACAAAAAAATTAAGATTCTTTTTTTGCGGCATTCCACAGATTTTCTTTAGCCTGCGCAGACAAAATTTTAAACTCGTCAGCAGTTACATTTCCTATTTTTAACATCGATTCAAAACGCTTTAAGAACCGTCGGTTGCCTTCCCGCAGACACGATTCAGGCTCTAATTTTAAGTGCCGCGCAAGTTGTGCGGTCGAGAAAAGAACATCACCTACCTCATGACGAAGGTTTGTTAGCTGTTTTTCGCTGGAAGGTTCGGCCATGGCCAATTCAAGCTCGTGAATTTCGGCCTTAAGCTGCTGCAGAACTGCAGGAACTTCTGTCCAGTCAAAGTTCAATTTCTGGGTTTTTTCGCCAATTTCAAATGCGCGTTGCAGTGCCGGAAGCCCTTCAGGCACGTCAATCGTATTCATTTTTTTGGGCTTATTCAGTTTTTCAAGGCGTTTAATCTCGTCCCAATTTTTAAAGACCTCTTCAATGCCTGCAACTGGCTCATTTGCAAAAACGTGCGGGTGGCGGCGAACAATTTTGCTGGCAATACCAAAGATGACGTCGCTCATGGAGAACTGTTTTTTTTCTGAGGCCAGCTGGCTGTGTAGTACAACTTGAAATAAAACGTCGCCAAGCTCTTCGCAAATGTGTGCGCTGTCCAAAGATTCTAAAGCTTCAACTAGCTCGTGCACTTCTTCTATTGCGTATGGTGCTAGCGAAATGTGAGTTTGCTGTTTATCCCACGGACAGCCATTAGGTCCACGAAGGTCAGAAATTATTTGAATTAGTGATTGAATATCTTTGAGGTTTTCAGGTGGTTGCGGCATACTTCTCAACTTGCTTATGAAGTTAACTTTTGTCAATCAGACCACCACAAAGATAAACACAAAGCGTTTAACTCAGACGCTGGCGACTATTACGCAAGCACTGAAAAAGAGACGACTGCGCCATAAAAAAAAACTTTCCACGTGCCAGGAAATTGTATTTGTTTTTCTAACGGCCAGGCAGATGCAAAAAATAAATCTGCAGTTTCGCGGGAAAGATAAGCCCACTGACGTTCTTAGCTTTGAATCACAGGATGCGCACACTTTGGGGGAATTGATATTTTGTCTTCCAGTGCTAAAAAAACAAGCGAAAGAGCACAAGCAAAGCCTACAAGACGAGCTTACTCTAATGATAATACACGGAATTTTGCATTTGCTAGGATATGATCACGAAGCGTCTAAAGCGGAAGATGCGCTGATGTTTCAGATTCAAGAATACTGCTTTGCGCAGGTTCGCCATCAGCTTTCGTGATTGACTCTCAGAGCTATTTTTTTAAACTTGTCGCATGTCCATAGTTGCTGAATCTCCAGAATTGAAAAAAACCATTGTCGAACTTGAGAAATTCTCGGTAGAGCTTCGGGGGTACCTTTGACTTGGATAAAAAGAAAAAACGGCTGCAAGAGCTAGAACTGGCTGCGCAAAATCCTGATGTTTGGGGTAAGCCCAATGAAATGCAAAAAATCAATAAAGAAAAATCCATCTTAGATAAAGCAGTCCAGGAATGGAATTCATTCCAAAGTCGTTTGGAAGATTCTAAAATATTGTTAGAAATGGCCGTAGAGGCACACGATGAGGATTCATTTAAAGAAGTTAAATCCGAATTAAAAGAAATTGATAAAATTGGCCAAGCCTTAGAGTTAAAACGGGTCCTAAGTGGTGAACTAGATGCCAACAGCACGTATTTATCAATCAACTCTGGCGCGGGCGGCACCGAAAGTTGCGATTGGGCCCTTATGTTACTGCGCATGTACACGCGCTATGCCGACAAACATGGGTTTAAACTAGAAATGTTAGATCGCTCAGACGGGGAAGAAGCCGGAATAAAATCGTGTACTATTTTAATTTCTGGCGAGTATGCCTACGGTTATTTAAAAGCCGAAGCCGGAGTGCACCGCCTGGTCCGTATTTCACCGTTTGATTCCAATGCTAGACGCCACACTTCGTTTGCATCTGTTTCTGTCTGGGCCGAAGTGGATGACGACATCAATATCGAAATTAAGCCTGATGACATTGAAGTTGAAACGTATAGATCAAGCGGCGCGGGCGGACAGCACGTAAATAAAACAGATTCAGCCGTACGAATGCGCCATAAACCATCCGGCGTTGTTGTCGCCTGCCAAACGCAGCGCTCACAAATACAAAATCGCGAAAAAG
>JANPNP010000329.1:0-3761 GCA_031427535.1 Bdellovibrionales bacterium
TAATCTAAGTAGCGAGAAATTGGCATATTGGTAATTGCGAACAAATTATTAAACTCAATGCCGAAAAGCCGTCGTAGTTCGGTTTTAAAATCTTTTTGTAAGGCCTCTTGTGAGCCCGGCAAGAAGGCACCGGAAGGGTTATAAACTAAATCTAAGTTCAAGCCACTATCGGGTTTACCGTAACCGATGGCATTTAACATCTTTAGTGCTTGAATTGAATCTTCAAAAACACCGTCACCCCGCTGGCGATCTGTTTTACTTTTGTCGTAGTATGGTAAAGAAGATACGACATGAATTTTGTATCTTTTAAAGAATTCCGGTAAGTCATTGTAACTTTTGTTGGCTAGAATAATCGTAAGGTTACAACGTACTATAACTTTTTTATTAAGTGCCGTAAGCTGTTCGACGAACCAGCGAAACTGCGGATTCATTTCAGGCGCTCCACCTGTTAAATCCACCGTATGAGCGGTCGACGTTTTTAAAATATTTAAAACCTTTTCCATAGTTTCACGAGTCATTATTTCGCGGCGATCAGGTCCTGCATCGACATGACAGTGCTTACATGCTTGGTTGCACATTTTACCCATATTAATTTGGAAAATTTCAAGCCGTTGTGGGGTCAGCGGATAAAGCTGGGCCGATTTCATATGAGAGGTAAACGGCGTTAGGTTTTTAATACGGTCGCTGTACTGATTAAGTTGTTTTAATTGATGAGCCCCATTGGCTAAATCGCTTTTTCGAAATTTAAGTGATCTATTTGTTTCCACCTACCTAGCATGTGCAGTTTTCTGTCGTGAATCAAGGCCAATTATTGATGTCAGTTTTGCTGTCACGATTATCAGTCCGAAGTCTAGTCTGACTAAACCGCGTTGATTACATTTGAGTTTGAATTAACTAATTTTTTTTGCCAAACTGTTTTGGATCGAAACCATCAACCCCTTAAAAGGATATGCCTGAAAAATGTGTTGTTAACTATCACACTATTTGCTTTGGCACTGCCATCTGCATTTGCCGCTAAGACTGAGAAGCCACTTATTTTCGGAGTAGGACTATTTCAACCCGATAAAGAGAAAAATGATATAATCATAAGTCATAATTAATATCCGTAGTTAACAAGTTTTAAAAAATAGTCAGGAATTGGCGCTTGCACACGCAAACGTTTTTTAGAAAAAGGATGGGTAAAAACAATGGCAAACGCATGTAAATAAAGTTCTTTGTGCTTGGATACTTTTCCATATTTTTGGTCGCCGACGATAGGGTTGCCAGCTTCTGCTAAGTGAACACGAATCTGGTTTTTTTTCCCAGTCAAAAGATTTATTTTTACCACGCTAAAATAGGCAGTCTCTTTTACAACTGTGTATTCAGTTTGTGCTAATTTCCCCTTTTCAGGCTCAGTGGTTGATTGAACGACGTAATCTTCGTCCTCGATTAAATTGGTAGAAATTATTCCTGATTTTTGCTTCATCTTTCCGTGTACAATTGCGTAGTAGGTTTTTACAGTCGATTTCCAGTCATTTTTTATAAACTGTTGGGCTTCTTCTGTTTTAGCAAATATTAAAACCCCGGAAGTGGCTTGGTCTAAACGGTGCACAACGAAGACACACTTCTGCGAGCGTGGATTCCCTTTTTTTACATAATGATCCAGTGCGCTTTGCACAGTGTCGTTTTTATTCCATAAGGCTTTCACGGTTAGCGCTCCAGGAGCTTTATTGCCCACAAGCACATCGGGGTCTTCGTGAAGGATCTGAAAACCTTTGGGCTGATATTTTTTTGGTACGCTAGCGTGATCTGTTGCCATAGGCTTCTTTTAAGTAAGGGTTGTTTAAAAGTACTATCTTATGTTGGCGACCCAATTGCAACTGAATGCAACGGATTGCAACTGATTGCAATCACAATCCGTTCTGTGATAATCTGCTAGGAAAGAAGTGACTATGCTTGAGAATTATTTAGAAAAATCATTTAAATTATCCAGCTTTCGGACCGGTCAGCGCGAAATCATAAACGCTGTTATCGCTAAAAAAGACACGATGGCGGTCCTGCCAACGGGTGGCGGTAAATCCCTGTGTTATCAATTTCCTGCGATATATTTTCAGCAGCTAGTTATCGTGATTTCGCCATTAATTGCGCTGATGAAAGATCAAGTCAGCAGTTTACAAAAAAAAGGTATAGCTGCCGGATGTTTGCACTCGGGACAAAGTGAAGATGAAAAGCGAAGTGTATTTGCAAATATAAATAAGGGCGGCGCCTTTTTACTTTACCTGTCACCTGAGCGTGTGCAAAAAGAGGGTTTTCAAAAGTGGATCATCGGCCGCCCAATAGCATTATTTGCTGTTGACGAGGCCCACTGCGTGTCCCAATGGGGTCATGATTTTAGGGAAGAGTACGCAGGTCTTACAGTTTTAAAGACATTACGTCCCGACGTTCCCATTTTAGCATTAACAGCTTCCGCAACACCTACGGTATTAGATGATATTGCGAAAAATTTGCACTTAGTAAAACCAGAAAGGTTAGTTCACGGTTTTTACCGGCCAAATTTATTTTATCAGGTTGAAGCGTGTTCCGACGAAGACAGCAAAATTCCATGGTTACTGCAAGGGTTGCAGCAGTTTCCAGTGGGGCGAATATTAATTTACTGTGGAACACGTAAAGTAACTGAAAGCATGTCGAATTTCTTAGAAAAAAAATATGACCAGGTCGGTTACTACCATGCAGGACTTAGCACGCAGGAGCGAACGCGCGTACAAGAGGCCTTTGCATCCGGCCAGATCCGAATTTTGGTTGCCACAAACGCATTTGGTATGGGTATCGATCAGCCTGACGTTCGCTTGGTTATACATTTTCAAATGCCTGGAAATATAGATTCACTTTATCAGGAAATGGGCAGGGCTGGCCGGGATGGAGCGCATTCAACATGTTTAATGTTGTATTCGAAGAAAGATAAGGGCCTGCAGTCATTTTTCATTCAAAATTCATCGGCATCGAAACTTATAAAAAATTTGCGCTGGAATAATTTAGATGCATTAGTGAATTACTCGGAAGCCGCCGAATGTAGACACGCCGACATTTTGACTTATTACAAAGATTCGCAGCGCTTGAAAAAATGTGGTCACTGTGACGTTTGCGATCCCAAAACTGTACGTAATATTCTTAAAGTTGCATACACTACTGCAAAAGTTTTAACGAAAAAGAAAAAAGCTTTTTATCCGGATGAACAAATGGATCCCGTTTCCGAAGGTAGGTTTAAAACACTTCGACAGTGGCGCAAAGCGAAAGCGATCGAACTGGATGTGCCCGCATTTGTTATTTTTGGAGACAAAACCTTACGTGAATTAGCGCAAAAAAATCCAGTTACCTTGGATGAGCTAAAGAGTATTTATGGGATCGGAGAAGCTAAGTTAGAGCAATTTGGTTGGGATATCTTGGCTGAGTTAAAACAGTAGCTACGGTTTTTTTGATTTCATGAATTTGAAGTACTTGCTTTCACTGACATCCAAAACGAATACTTCGCCGCTTTCAGTAATTTCTTCAGGAATATTAGAAGATTCCGCAGTGAAATCTTTTCCATTTGTAAAAAGCATGTTTTTTTCGGTTTTTGAAGTGGATCCAAAATACGGAGCATAGAATGAATTGATGACGGCCCGGTTTGGATAAAAACCATGGACTGCGTTCACTTGATCAATAAAAACCTTGGTACATTCAACAAACGAAATATCGCGATTTTCAATTGTAGCAATAAACTTAATCCACTCGCGTACACCGTT
>JANPNP010000330.1:0-4116 GCA_031427535.1 Bdellovibrionales bacterium
ATCGAGCCCCAACCCTCAGACCAGAAAAGCCTATTTTTCAGGTTCCATCCGTTGTACTTCAATTTTTTTTCTTCTTTACTGCCGAATCCTAACATAGCTAGTCCTCTACTTTCAAAATAGCTAGAAAGGCTTCTTGCGGCACATCCACAGAACCGATCTGTTTCATGCGCTTCTTGCCTTCTTTTTGCTTTTCTAAAAGCTTTCTTTTCCTAGATATGTCACCACCATAACACTTAGCGGTCACGTCTTTTCTGATGGCTCCTAAGGTCTCGCGAGCAATGATCTTTGAACCAATAGCTGCTTGAATATTTACTTGGTACTGCTGACGGGGAATTAATTCCTTCATTTTTTCAGCTAGGAGTCGTCCGCGATTTTGCGCCTTGGATTTGTGAATAATCAATGACAAGGCATCAACTGGTTCATCATTTATTAAAATATCCATTTTAACTAACTCAGCTTCTTCGAAATCTAGAAATTCATACTCTAGCGATGCATAGCCTTTGGTTATCGACTTTAAGCGATCGTAAAAATCCATCACCATTTCATTCATGGGTAATTTGTATTCAATGATGACTTTAGTTTCTGTTACGTAGTCCATTTTTATTTGAATGCCACGCTTATCTTCACAAAGTTTTAATAGGGCGCCTATGTATTCTTTTGGCGAATGCAGCGTTACCTTTACGTAAGGCTCTTCCATTTTTAAGATTTGAGTTTCTTCCGGCATGCCGGAAGGATTTTCTAACATCAAAATAGTGCCATCATTTTTTGTGATGCGGTAAACAACTGTTGGTGCAGTCGTTATAAGATTTAAATTAAATTCGCGTTCAAGTCGCTCTTGCACAATTTCCATATGCAAAAGTCCCAGAAAACCACAGCGGTAGCCAAAACCAAGAGCTAATGATTTTTCCTTTTCATAGGATAAAGACGAGTCATTCAGACATAGCTTTTCTAGAGCAACTTTTAGATTTTCATATTCCGTTGCCACAACAGGGAAAATTCCGGCAAAAACCATCGGCTTAATTTTCTGAAAACCGGGTAACGGCTCTGTAGCCGGCTTCTTAGCTGAAGTAACCGTGTCGCCCACTTTAACATCGCGAATATCTTTAATTCCGCAGATAATAAAGCCGACTTCTCCCGAATCTAACTGGTCCACTGGCAACGGGAACGGAGTGTACTTACCCATACGCAAAACTTCGTAATCACGATCGGTCGCCATGAATTTTATGCGATCACCTTTTTTTATAATTCCATCCATTAACCGCACAAGAACAACAACGCCCTGGTAGGCATCGAACCACGAGTCAAAAATTAATGCTCGGGGAGTCAGTTCACGATTTGCTTTTGGTGGTGGAACTTTCTCGATAACCGCTTCAAGAATATCAGCGATGCCGATTTTCTCCTTAGCAGATGCGTGAATGATGCCCGTGCAATCAAGGCCAACAGTGTCTTCGATTTGCTTGGTAACGCCTTCTGGATCTGCTGATGGTAGATCTATTTTATTTAAAACAGGTATGATCGTCAGATTATTTTCTAACGCTAAATAAACGTTTGCTAATGTTTGAGCCTCGACCCCCTGTGCGGCGTCGACAACTAGAATGGCCCCTTCACAAGCTGCCAAAGATCTTGAAACTTCGTATGAAAAATCGACGTGTCCCGGGGTATCAATCAAGTTGATCTGGTAGGTATTGCCATCTTTCACTGATTTGTAAATTAATGAAACCGTTTGCGCTTTGATGGTAATTCCACGTTCGCGCTCAAGCTCCATATTATCAAGAAACTGTTCTTTTTTTTCACGGTCTGCTAAGGCACCCGTATGAGCTAGCAAACCATCTGCTAAAGTAGATTTTCCGTGGTCAATGTGGGCAATGATCGAAAAATTTCGAATAAATTTGGGGTCCATATATGAAAACTACATCCTGCAAACTTCAGCTTGCGTTACTTGATTGCTTCTTTAAGCTGCTCAATTTTATTTACTTTTTCCCAGCTAAAAAAACCTTCGTTCAACTTTTCTTCTCTGCCGAAGTGACCATATGCTGCTGTCGCCGAATAAATAGGTCGTAATAAATCAAATTCTTTTACAATACGAGCAGGGCGCAAATCCCACACACTTTTAACGGCAGCAATTAACTTTTCACTTCCAACAGTGCTAGTGCCGTAGTCGTTAACCGTAATGCTAACGGGTTCTGCAACACCGATAGCGTAAGCAACCTGCACAAGACACTTTTCTGCAAGTCCTGCCGCTACGATATTTTTAGCCACGTGGCGTGCAGCATAAGCCGCTGAGCGATCTACTTTAGACGGATCTTTACCAGAAAATGCGCCACCACCATGCGCACCGTGCCCGCCGTAAGTATCTACAATAATTTTTCTACCGGTCAGCCCAGCGTCACCCATTGGACCGCCCGTTACAAAACGGCCCGTAGGATTTATGTGAAATTTTGTATTTTTATCGATCCACTGCGCAGGAATAGATTTCTTAATCAATTCTTCCATAATGTAGTCTTGAATTTCTTTCAGCGACACATGGTCAGCATGCTGAGTTGATATAACAACAGTATCGATTCGTTTTGCTTTACCATTTTCGTACTGCACAGAAACTTGTGACTTAGCATCAGGTCTGAGCCAATTTACTTTTTCAGCTTTTCGAAGTGTTGCAAGATCGCGAACCAGCTTGTGTGACATAGAAAGAGTTAACGGCATAAATTCAGGTGTTTCATTTGTTGCATAACCAAACATAAGACCTTGATCACCAGCACCTTGATTATCGGTACCAGTTTCTTTCACACCCATTGAAATATCTGGTGATTGCTGTCCGACCGCAACTGTTACGGCACATGTTTTATAATCGAAGCCTTTATCTGAATGATCGTAGCCAATTCGTTTTATAGTTTCACGAGCAACGTCAGCAAAATTAATTTTCGCAGTGGTCGTGATTTCTCCGGCAATTACCACTAAACCGGTCGTCAAAAGTGTTTCACAAGCAACGCGACCTTTGGGATCGTGCTCTAAAATTTTATCTAAAACAGCATCGCTGATCTGATCAGCCATTTTATCGGGATGCCCTTCGGATACGGATTCACTTGTAAACAGGAAATTTTTCAATGGAATTTACCTCGTGGTCTATGAATTAGAAAGCCTTTTGAAAATACAATACCCATAGTTTAGGGTCAATCGAGATAGCGTGCAAATTGGTGATAAATGCATAATACAGCGGCAAGGCTGTTGCCTCACAACGACTAAAACAACAAAAGCCCAGTGCGTAGGGCTTTTGTTTCAACGTATTCGCATAGTATGCCTGTAGACTACGTTAACCGACTTTTTTCCATTTTGGCGCAAACTCGAACTGATTATTGAAGTCCTGCAGTTTACCCTCGCGCGAAAGAGGAAACTTCTTGTGATCCATGTAAATTTCTTTCACCTTTAAAAATTGTTTTTCAAGTTTATCTGTCATCATATCCACAGCAACATAAACATCGGTTGCAGAGGCTGAGGCTTTAAAAAATTTCTGTTTCGTGTTCAACGAAATCTGCACACGAAATTCATGCTGATCCTTAGAGTAGTAGACATTACAACGCCCATCTTTCAATAAAAAGCCCCCGATTTCGTTTAATTTTTCCGTAGTGTAATCTACAAGCGAGTCCGAATAATCTAGGTGCTTGAATGTGTAATTAGACTTCATGCATTTTCCTTGGGTTCCGGTCGACGAGATTGTCATCCGGACGAGCTTTTTCGATTAGCCCGCATAAGAAATATATCGGCTAAAGCAGGACCTTCGTTGAGGAAATTATGAATTTAACTGAAGTTCGGATAACGACCCGCGCCAGATGTGGCGTGGGTCTCATTTTAGAATGTGGCAAGCTTAAGATGTCTTATTTTGAATCGTTTTCTATAACAAACTTAATTATTTTTTTCACTTCAGCGTGTGGAATTGAGTAGATATCTTTGATATCTTTAATCGTGACATCAGTGGGATTTTCGCTTTGTGGACTTGTATTGATCACTGCCGTTGTTGCTTTTCCCTTTTCGCGGGCAACGAAGAAAAGTCCGTTTGCGGCCAAAGAGCTATTAGCATGCTTAGTTCCTTTAAGCTCTAAATCTTTAATCATGATATCGCTG
>JANPNP010000331.1:0-1639 GCA_031427535.1 Bdellovibrionales bacterium
CGTTAGAAATTTTATTTTTAGCTATGTTTGTTTTAAGTGCGCTACTGAAATTCTTTTCGTATTACCTATTAAAACAGCATGGGTCGGTTAAGGCTAAAATTAGTATGGATGTGATCCATGCGAAAAACTTAATTTTAAAATATAAACCATTTTTAAAAAGCTTTAGCTTATTCAACTTATCACTGTTTTTATCGGCGTCTTTTGTGGTGTCCTATTTACTTGTCGAGCGCGGATTAACCTACGAACAATTTATGTGGGTTATGGCAGGGCTTTTCATTGGTAAAATAGCAATGACGCTGATAATTCCTCGTATCGAAGAAAATATTCAGCCCTTTAAATTATTATTTTTTGGGGGTTTAATTGCAGCGCCATTGCCACTGTTGTGGCCATTATGCACTCAGGTCTGGATGCTTTTTGCTGTTCATATTATTTCAGGACTTGCCTGGGGTGCTTGGGAAGTTGGACTATCACTTTGTTTTTTTAAAAACTTACACATTACTGAAAAAATGGAGATGGTTGCGATTTACAACTTTGTTGGAATATCAACCCAAGTGATCGGCACGCTAGCAGGCGCATTTGTGCTTAAGTTTTTAATTTCAGAAAACTATGACGTTCTGTTTGTAATATCTGGAGTGATACGACTTATTTGCGTCTTAGCTTTACGCAAAAAAACTTTTGGCGATCTGGCCACAGTTTAATTACATTCCAACTACGTAGTTAGTTGTTTTAGCAGTGGTCCTTGTATGGTCACAACAGCCGATTTCGGCATATCGGACTTATTTTCACTGGGCCAATTTGAGGTGAATTCGCCTAGGTTCTTGGTGCTGTCACCTGGGTGTTGCACACATAGAAATAATGTTTCACCATCAGGTGAAAACGTAGGGCCGGTAAATTCAGCATCGACCGGGGCCGAGGCCACTTGAAAAATTTGGCCAGCGTTTTCACCCTTCATAGGAATATAAAACAATCCGTTATTCATAAATTTTTTGTAGTAATCATTTTTCATTTCAGCTTCAGCGCGGTCCGTGGTTACCCATAAATTTCCGGCTTTATCAAAAGCCATATTATCAGGGCTTGATAATCCTGAGGCTTCGCCCCCGCTAATCCAAGTGCTTGCTGTAAATTCCATTGCCAAATGATCGGCATTTTTTTCAGAAATTTTTAGTAACGACCCATGCGCGCGGTTTTTCTTTTTATTATTTGTTAAAGCTACAATGACGTCGCCGTTGGCTGGGTTAATTTCGATGTCCTCGGGCCTATCCTGCGGGGTGCCACCCATCATGGCTGCTGCTTTTCTGGTTTGTACCAATAAATTTGTTTGGTTACGAAAAACTTTTTTGAAATCGGGGTGCGAATCAAGTGTTAATGGCAGCCATTTTCCAGTTTCAGTATTTGCAACGTACAGCGTGCCAGTTTCAAGTGAATCAGCGCGGGCCGAGATAAATTTGTAAATACATTCGTTGGAATCGTCGTCACCCATGTAGACGACGGTGCGGCCATCTTTGGCTTTTATGCAGGTGGCACCTTCATGCGCGAATCTGCCAAGTGCAGTTAACTTTTTTGCTTTTTTTGTCACCGGATTTATTTCAACTACCCATCCATAGTGCAGTGGCGGTCGGTCGAAGTGCTGATACCATCC
>JANPNP010000332.1:0-4704 GCA_031427535.1 Bdellovibrionales bacterium
AGCGTTTGCCGCGGGGCTTGGTGCTAGAATAAACATGAAAACTGAGACAATAGAATTCATAACTACCTCCTGTAGTAAATGATAAAGACAATCGCAATCTTTAGGCCAAGGTAAAACCGAATCTGAATTTACTGCAGCAAAGATAATAGATATATTTGCCCCGATTGACTTACGTTTTGGGGGCAGTTAGTAGAATCTGCTAAACTGCATTAGTTTTTATAAACCGAAGGTTTGTAGGTCCAAATTTTATCCTTAATCCAGGATGGTGTGACCCAAGAAATGACAACTGCCACCCGCTGAATTCGTAAAAATGCTTTTAAGCTCCAGGGAAAGTGGGACAGCAGAAGACTGCGTTCGACATGAACAAAAAAATAATCCAAAATCACAGCAAGCAATACGAAATCATCCAATACTCCGATGATGGGTATCCAATCCGGAATGATATCAATTGGCGACACTATAAGGGCCAAAATAACTAAGATTATTTTCTTATCTTTCGATGGGATTCTTTCATCTTTAGCAACATTCTGAATAAATAAGAATAATTCTTTAACCCATTTCATAGTTGCAGTTTACGACAGTTGTATTAAATTGCAACGGGTGGTGCAAAAAGTGAAAGAAAATTAGTCGTGAAAAAAAATAATGATGATTCTTATGTTGTTATTCTTGGTGCTTCTGATAAACCAAATCGTTTTTCATATAAGGCCTTTCAATTATTAAAAGAACACAACTACAAGATTGCTTTGGTTAGCCCGAATGTGAAAGAAGTTTTGGGACAACCAGTCGTAAGCGACTTGGACTTTATAGTGAAGAATGTAGGAACTTTAACAATGTATGTAAATGCTCAGGTCTCTACTAATTTGCTGTCAAAAATAATTAATCTAAAGCCAAAAAGAATTATTTTTAACCCTGGAAGTGAAAACACAAGCATTGAACCACTTTTGGTCAAAGCCGGAATTCAAGTTGTTCATGGGTGCACGCTTGTAATGTTAAACTCCAATACGTTCTAGTGCAAAGTCGTCGATGAAATTTTAGTCATCATGTTTAGTAAATCCATTTTTTTAATTGGCTTAGCAATATACGAATTAAATCCAGCAGATGAATAGCGGTCCTGTTCTTCTTTTAAAGCACATGCGGTAAAGGCAATGATGGGCTTCGAGTAACCTAGTTTCCGAAGTTCATTAGTTGCTTCGAAGCCATCTTTAACTGGCATTTGAATATCCATTAATAAAACGTCATAGTTGCCGCTTAAGGCTTTTTGCATGCCTTCTTCACCGTTATTTGCAGTTTCGGATTGAACTCCTGCGCTGCTTAAAAATTGCTGTATTAGAATCTGGTTATCGATCGCGTCATCAACAATTAGCACCTTCAAATTGTTTAACTGATAAGGCACCTCTAAAGATTGCAGTTCAATAGCCGTGCAATTTTTGTCGAATACATTCATCATCAAGTGCAGTTCGACCCGGGGATGTACTGTTACCGAAAATAAACTTCCTTTACCTGGCTCCGAGCTAACAAGTTCGATATCTCCGTCTAACATTCTTGCAAAACGTTTCGCTAGTGCTAAACCTAATCCCGTGCCTCCGTATTTTCGACGGTCCTGTGAACTAACCTGTGAAAATGGAAGAAAAAGTTTTGCACTTTGTTCTTTTGTTAGGCCTGGACCAGAATCTTTTATAAAAAACTGTAAGCAAGTTGGTTCCGTTTCATTTTGCGGAATTTGGCAAGTCGCAGTTAATATGACTTCGCCCGAATCTGTAAATTTAATAGCGTTACCCAAAATGTTGCACACAATTTGATGCAACCGAGTTGAATCGGAATATATGTGACGTGGAATCGCTGAAGCGAATACAAACTTAAGTCCAATGTTCTTTTCCTTAGCCCTGGCGGACATTAAAGAAAAAATATCAGAAAGTAGCGCACCCAAATCAACGCGGCCCATTTGAATTTCAAGTTTACCGGCTTCCACCTTGGATAGATCAAGGATGTCATCGATGATCCGAAGCAGATGCTGGCTGTTGGCAGCAATCTTTTGTTCCCAAACCTTTTTTTGAACCGCACTTTGCAAGGGATCTGAAAGTAGCTCGACAAAGCCAAGAATTGCTCCTAGTGGAGTTCTGATTTCGTGACAAGCATTACCAGAAAATATGTTTTTGTTTCGTTTGCCAAATAAGCTAAATCTCGCAATTCAACTAATTTGCGGTTTGCTTCAGAACGTTCTAAAATTAAGCTCATTTTAGTAGCTAGTTCCTCTGCGATAAGAAGATCTGTTCGATCAAGTTTTTTTGATGGGTGTAAGGTGCCGAGCTGAAATACACCAATGATTTTCTTATTCTGACGAAGAGGAACCGCAATCCAAGAATTTACTGGGGCAGAAGAATAGGGTTCAACAAATTCAATTTTAGAGACTCCTGTTTTGATTATTTCGTGTAAATCAAATGTTGATTCCGTGGATACGTTAGTCATCGGAGCAAAGCAGTGTTCCGATAACTCGCGATTTTTTAGCAGATAAATTTTAGCCCAGTCGGCAATATGAGTGGCTGCAAACTGTGTACTTAAACTATAAATATTTTTAGAATCAGAAACTGGATCAAGTGTTTTTTCAATGAACGAAAAAAAGTTTAAAAATCGTGTTGACGATTCCGCTTCGGTAACGTCAAGCAAATGACATAAAATATAGGTGTTTTCATCGATTAAAATACTTTTAAACAGAATTTCTACGACTGTATTTTCTATCTTATGCTGGATACTAAAACGAGGAATTTTAAATCCAACATCAGAGTTTATAGTTTTTTCTTTAATTTCTTGAAAATCTAAATCCGGAAAGCAGTGATTAAAAGTCATATCAGTTGCGAAAGTATTTGCACTATAGATAGCTGCAGCCGCAGAATTTAATTTTTTAATGTCCCCACTAAAGTCTAGAAGTATAATTGCAGTCGGAGAGCCCTCAAATAAAGGTTTCCATAGGAAGTCGTAATTTTTCAATGTTGGCATCGCGTATCTATAGCAAATGACTTAATTGCTGGACTACAGCTGGATTGAAAGTTAAGAATTCTTAAGATCAAGCAATTAAGATTTTTTGACAACTTTAGTATTGTAAGTAACTCATACTGGGTCACTTTAAGAAATAACTAAAGTAAATCGATATAAATACCGTTAGTTAAGTTGATGTTACAGTACGTTAAATCACCTTTATATGCATCATTATGGATTGTATTGCTGTCATTAAAAGTGATGGCGGTACCTACTACTTTATCATTTCAATCTAAAATATATAAACCTGATGGTGTTGCGCTTGAGGCATCTAGTGTTAACTTCCGGTTTACCACAGTTGACCCCACAGGAACATGTATCTTGTATGTCGAAGATTTTTCTAATTTTGATATGCAAGGATCGTCAGGTTTGGCAATTTTCAATTTGGGTAACGGTACGAAGGTTTTTCCAACTAGTGCGTTTACCTTCACTAATGTTTTTAATAATTTACAGCCTTCATTTGTTTGCCAAGGTGGCGGAAGCTATATTCCTAGTGTATCAGGAACAGAGAATAGAAAAATCATTGCGCAGTTTCATGATGGTTCTGCGGCTGGATGGCAAACCTTACCAGCCGTAAATGTAAACAGCGTGCCTTTTGCAAATTTTGCAGGAGATTCACAAAAACTAGCAGGCTATGTTGCTGCTGATTTTTTACGTTTTTCTACAATCCCATCATGTGCTGGATCTGATGTGCTAACTTACGATGGCACTTCATTATCATGTGTAAATTCTGTGGCGGGTGTTGCTGGCGGTGACCTGGCTGGAAGTTATCCAAACCCCACCTTAGCTAATGTCGTTACCTCTGGAACAAACACAAAAATAACTTACGATGCCAAGGGGCGCGTGACTGCTGGCGCTGCATTAGCCGCAGTTGATATTCCGTTGTTGGATGCGGGAAAAATTACCAGTGGAGTTTTAGGAACGACTCGACTTGGTTCTGGTACAGCGGACGCAACTACTTTTTTACGCGGTGATGGTGTTTGGTCTTCTGTTGGCGGGGGAACGGTAGCATCCGTGACTGCAGCCGCCACCGCGGGAAACCCTGTTGTAATTGGCGGCACAGCAGCTAATCCTACAATTGCTGTGCCCGCCGGTACGGCATCAGCAAATGGATATATAACTGCTGCGGACTGGTCCATTTTTAATAACAAATTAACATCGTCACTGGCATCAGCAAATATTTTTGTTGGAAGTGCTGGCGGAACTGCAGCTGCTGTAACGATGTCTGGTGATGCTTCATTAACAAATACCGGAGCATTAACATTAGTTGACACAATAACTGCGGGATCATTTGGTGCGGCTTCATCAATTCCAACATTTACAGTTGATTCAAAAGGCCGTTTAACTGCAGCAGCCAACGTTGCTGTGAATGATACGACTAAGTTGCCACTAGCTGGCGGTACATTAACTGGATCGTTAAATTTATCTGCGTTAACAAATTTTAAAATGGGTACGTACACTTCTGCTGAACAAACAACCTTAACTGGCACGTTAGCAGCTGCTGACAAAGGTCGAAGTTGGTTTAATAGCACAACAAATTCGGTGATGTACTGGGACGGAGCTTCAGCAGTTGCTCTTGGCGTTGCTGGTGCTGGAATTACTAGTTTAAATGGATTAGCAACATCATCTCAGACTTTTGCAACAGGCAGTTCAGGAACAGATTTCGGTATA
>JANPNP010000333.1:0-1907 GCA_031427535.1 Bdellovibrionales bacterium
TAATTAAATGGCGTGTGCAGCTTTAGTTGCTACGTCCTGTAACCGCTTAATCGAAGAATTTGCAAAATGTTTTTGTAAACTGCGCCCAAACAACTTAAATCCAATACGATAGAAGAAGTTTGGAATTCGATCGGGTTTAGAATACGCATCAATATCAAAAGTAATTTCACCGGTTTCAAAATTTTTACCTATTTCAAAACGAATTTCTCCGACTTCGAAATGGCCTTGCAAAGTTCTATAGGAATAGCCCCACACCTGCACTGATTGGCCTTGGGCATTTTTTCTAACTTCATCAATCACAGTGGTAACACGGACACCGAATGTAAATGTAAATCCGGCAAACGTTGCCAGCATTAACATGTTACGGCCTGGCAAAGGTCGCGCGAAATCAAAATAGGCTTTTATTAACTTTGGATCAGCGAACTGGTAAAGCTCAATAACCTGTTTGCAGGATTCATATGCGCCGCCTGAAACAACTGGCCCAATTCGCTCAATCGCCAACGTCGTGTGATATCGATCAATGTGCCAACCGCGTTTGTCTTTTTCTGCATGATATATTTTATCATCGTAGTTGAAATCCAAGGCCGACAGACCTTGAATTTGTTTTTCAAAAGTGCGCCAGTCTACAGTTTTTTCCACTGGCCGGTCTCCTGATCTTGGCGCTCGGTAACAATCACTACTTCATTTGGTTTTGTTTCACTTAAGCGCTCCGAAAAAGCAGTACAGAATAAAGTCCACATTTCGGTCTGCGCAAGCTTTGCGATTGGTAATTTATCGTAAACAATATCAACAAGCACATCACGACTGCGCGCCAAAGATTCAATCTCGAAGATGATGGTGCTATCCGATTCTTTTTTTATTTCAAAGTTAATTTCATCAGCCTCCATGTGTCCCTTTAAGGTAACAAAGCGAAAAGCCGTTTCACTAACCTTGGCGACGCGGACAGGTCCATTCCAAGGCCCTGTGATGTGGATCTGAAATTCATCTTCAATTCGCATTTTATCTGCAGCACCAGTAACTTTTTCGAATTTGGCCATTAGCTGGGGGGAAAATTTATTTAAATCCATTTGTAGCTCGTGCATTGCTACTTGAGCTTGCTCGTGCGTTGCCGGTATAGAAATCGAATACACGCGGTGAAATGCGGCGCCATATCCATCTTCTATTTTCTGTCTTTTGTGGCTTGCTAATTCAGAAGTGCTCATGACGATGTCTTAGCCGAAAACGGCTGTAGTGACTATGGTTTTAGTAAATCAACATTAACTTTTAACTATCAAGCTGCTTCGCCAGTGCTGGAATTTCTTCTAACATCGCTTTTCGGTCTGCATCTGTTGCCGCGACAACACCATAAAACGTTTTCCATATAACTTCTTTAACGCCGCAGAACTTCAGAGTTCCGTCTTTCATGGCAACAGGTAAAATTTCCTTAACCTTTGCTAAACTTGCTTCAGGTGTTCCGGTCGTCATGATTACCATAGATTTTTTATGAGGCAACAATCCGATTGCCCCCGCTTTACCATACTTAAAAGCGAACCCATAACTGTACACACGGTCGATGTAGCCTTTAAGCATCGTTGGCCGGTCATACCACCAAAGTGGATAGACAAAAGCCAGTCGATCAGCCCAAGTGACTTCAGCTTGCTCGGCCAATATATCTGCTGGCGTGGTTCCAGACTTCATAGCAGTAAAATCTTCTGCATCCAGTACCGGATCGAATTTCATTTGGTACAGATCGCGTGTGCGAATCTCGGCGCCATTTGCTTTTAACTCTTTCTCTAGACGTTCACAGATTGCGTGGTTAAAACTTTTTGGGTTTGGATGACAATAAATAAGTAGAACTTTAGACATAAGCTGTTTCCTTTGCTGCGTACCACTATGTAATAGTTTCTTCATTAAGGACAAGGTATCGG
>JANPNP010000334.1:0-3552 GCA_031427535.1 Bdellovibrionales bacterium
TTGGTAAAAATAGCTTTTTATTTTCATCCAACGCCATTGGCGCAATACCATTGGTTGCAACATGGTGCACTTTATAGTTTTCAGCCATTTGATGTGCCAAATCCAACCAATAATTTTTGTCGTATTGACCAACAACGGTCATAGTTAAATTATTAGGCGCCATAATTTGGTTTTTTAAATTAACGATGTCCGCCCGGGTAATATTTTTTAAAGTTTCGGCGGTTCCAAGGGATTCGTAAGATAACGGATGATTACCAAACATGGCTTTATTAAACTGCCGTGAACATAAAAACGACGGGTGATCTTCTTTAGATTTAATTTGCTGATATAAAATTTCTTTTTCACGAGCAATAACTTCGTCGCTTAGCAAGGGATGAGTAAAAGCATCAATTGCTAAAGCTAATGATTTCTTTTCAAATCCTGATAAATATTCCACAGAAAAACCAAAAGTGTTTTTTCCAGTAAAGGCTCCGATGCCTAGCGCCAGATCTTCTGTTTCAGCCAGAAATTTTTCTTCGCTGCGCTCTTTAGTGCCGCTAAACCACGTGCGTGACAGCAGCTCTGACAATCCCATTTTATCCGTGGTTTCCATTCGCGCTCCGCCCCGAAAAGCCAGCTTTGCGGAAACCGTTGGGATGTCGGTCATTGGCAAAAAGAAAATCTTAATGCCGGATGGTAAAGTAACTTTTTCGACTTCTAGTTTAGATTTTTTTGCCGGGGGCGCCGCAAGCAACTTTTCAATTTTTAATTTTTTATTTTCGAATTTTTCAGCTTTCGACTTGCTGACAAAAACTGTTTTTTTCCAGCCGTCTGAAATTTCTTTCAATTTTTTCTCGGCAAATATTTTATCTTCATTTGCTAGATACGAAACGCTTAACTGATTCAACTTTAAATATTTAAGCGCAGCTTTTTGTACATCTTCGGGCGTAATCTTATTGATGGCTGCAATGTATTTTTTATGCCCGTTCGCATCCCCAAGATAAAATTCAAGCGAGCCCGCCTTGTTGGCAACCCCATCAACAGTTTCTACCGAGTAAAATTGCTCAGACGATATAGCTACGCGCGCACGCTTAATTTCAGTCCATAGCGGAAGATTGTTTTGTATATAGTCTATTTCGTGCAAAATTCCTTTGGTGACTGCATCCATCTTTCCGCGCTCGAAATGGGCCGAAATTACAAACAATCCTTTATCTTGGGGGTTGTAATTAAATGCAGAAATTGCTGTTGCGATGGGCTCGTTTAATCGCAATTTTTTTACCAGCCGCGAACTATCCCCACTGCCAAGTATCATTGACAACACATCAAGGGCAGGAACATCTTTGTGCTTAACCGACGGTGCTTTAAAAGCAAAATGCAGATGTTGGTCTTGCAGTTCTGATTTTTCAAACTTAGAAACAAAACTTTTTTGCTCGGGCTCTGAAGCACGTTTTCTTTTTTCTAATTTGTAGGGCTTGAAGCTTGAAAAATGTTCTTGGACTTTTTGCTTCATTTCGGTAGTTTCAAAATCACCTGATATAACTAAAAACATGTTCGATGGGACGTAGCGGGACTGATAAAAGCTTTTTATTTTTTTTGCGGACCATGAGCGAACGTTTTTGTCATAGCCGATCACCGGAATTCCGTAGGCATGCTTTTTAAAAGCGGTAGAAAACAAAAGCTGCGAAGATCTGCGCTGCGGAGAATCTTTGCCCATTTTTATTTCTTCACATACCACTTCGCGTTCGCTATCAATCTCTTTTGGATCAAAGATGGGGTAGCCCATCATTTGACTGACAACGTCTAAAGCGACATCACTGTAATTTTTCGAAATTGTGACATAAAAAACAGTTTGATCAAATGAGGTGAACGCATTTAACTCGCCGCCAGAGGCTTCGACTACATTAGCGATTTCGCCGACTTTGAATTTTTCAGAGCCTTTAAACACTAAGTGTTCGATAAAGTGACTGATGCCTTCTTCACCTTTTTTTTCGTCGGCGCTGCCAGTTTTCACCCACATCTGTACGCTGACAACTGGCGATTTCTGGCTTTGGATCAAAAGAACATTTAGTTTGTTTTTAAGTTGAAATTTTACTTGCTTCATCTATAAATCCTTTATGGGTTTAGGCGTTTACTTTCACATTCCATACTGCTTGCAGCGCTGCACATACTGCGACTTTGCAACCTATGTTCATACCGAAATAAAACCACCCGAGTTCTATGTTGAAGTTGTCAAAAAAGAAATTTCATTACGTCATCACTTGTTTGAGAACTTCAAAAATGCACCACTGAAGACAATTTATTTCGGTGGTGGAACTCCGAGTCTTATTCCTGCTGAATCCATTGTAAATCTGATTGCCGAGCTTTCCAAGTTTGGTTATCAAACTGGACCTAATACTGAGATTACTATCGAAATCAATCCGGCGACAATTGATGAGCGTAAGCTAGAAATTTACCTGAGCGCTGGCGTCAATCGTTTTAGCGTAGGTGCGCAAACCTTTTCGGACCGCCTACTTAAAATGGTGCACCGTGAGCACAATGCGCGACAAACAAAAGAAACTTTAGCGCTTTTAAGAAAGTATAATTTAAACTTCTCGTTCGATCTGTTATTCGCGCTTCCTAGCCAAACATTGGCCGAGCTTCAAAACGATGTGGATATTGCTGTGGATTTGGGTTCAAAACACATTTCCCCTTACTGTCTTACAGTTCCTGAGGGGCATCCCCTTTCGAAAAATCGGCCTATTGAAACTGAACAGGTCGAAATGTTTGATGTTATTCATCGTAAGCTGACTGACCAAAATTTTTCACGTTACGAAATTTCAAATTACGCTATGCCCGGTTTTGAATCCGAACATAACCTATTATACTGGACAGATCGAAACTACTGGGGGCTTGGTCTTAGCGCGCATTCGTACATGAAAGATACGCTTACAGGTTCTAATTGGGGTTCAAGGTTTTGGAATCCAAACAATTTTGATATTTACACCCAAGAAATTGAAGGCGCGATGTCTGCGCTTAAAGTTACAGATTTGCCCAGCAGCAACACAGAATTGCTACTTAAAAATCAGTCGCTAACAGATTTTTGCCACACGGCACTTCGGTTAAGCCAAGGGCTTTCTAGCGCGGATGTGCAAAACAAATTCGGAGCACATGCAAAAGATCTTGTAGATAAAATTGCACAGCCACTTATAGCCCACAAAGTCATTGTACAGGCTGAAAATGCGTACAAGTTAACAGATAACGGCATTCTAGTTAGCAACCAGGTTTTTGAAAAGTTCACCTTCCTAAAAAACGATCTTTTGTAGTCAAATATTTGTCTCAACGCATTGACAATCTGAATAGAAAACTCAATGTTTATAAAGATTTAGAAAATTCGGGAGTTGTACCATGTCAAACGAAAATAAGACTGATAAATTAGCTACGGATGCCGAAAAACATAAAGCGCTGCGGCAAGCAGGAGAGCCACGGTGGCGAGGGAGCGGGTTTTACGATCCATGAGCGAGACTGAATTCAAATACCGGGAGAATGTCGCGGCGATTTTGCGCAATCCGCGCGGTGAAATCCTGATCTGTGAGC
>JANPNP010000335.1:0-2890 GCA_031427535.1 Bdellovibrionales bacterium
GGAGCTAAAAATTCAGCAGAGTGTAGCAAAAAGACATCATTTAAATTTGCTTTTATTTTTGGATTTACGCCAAGAAAAATGAAGTAAAAACAGCGCTGTTTATTTTTTGGTAATTTCCAGCAGATCCTTGTCTGCCAATAGTCTCCGGCAAGAGCTTTGAATATTTTTTTTAGAAAATATTCATCGAATTTTTTCTGGAATTCCTGACGGGTTTTTAGGTATGCATCAAACGCCTGAGAAATAACGCAATAGCTAAATGCGCGCAAAGTCATTTAAGGCCGTTGGTCTAGGAAGTGTTAACAAAAAATCATTTTGCAAGTGTGATCAAACTACGGGCGGTATACCAATTCTAATAATTAAACTAAAGTTGGGTTTTGACATGACTTTTATCATTCATAATCTGAATATGAAAACATGAGTTTAAAACACAGAACAGCAACACTAGTAGGTATGATCAAACGCCATCCTGATGGCTTCGGCTTTTTTATTCCTGACGATAAAGAGCACGCGGATGTTTACATCCCTTCCGGAGGAATGCATTCCGCAATGACCAATGACCGCGTTAGCGTTTCAGTTGAAAAGGAACGCGATGGCCGCTTTCGCGGTGAAATATTACACATTGAAGATCGTTCGCAAAAAAATATCGCTGGAAAATTTTCAAAATTGAATGATGCCTTTGGTGCAATCAAAGACGAAGGAAAAGGCTGGGGAACTGATTTACGCATACCAATGGATAAATCTATGGGTGCTAAAGAAGGCGAATTGGTCGCTGCAAAAATCACGCGGTATCCGGATACTGGAAAATTTGAAGGCGAAGTGATCGAAGTGCTTGGCGACGCATTAAATCCTTTAAATGATATCAAGCGTGTCATCATCACGCAAAATATTGCCGACAAGTTTTCAGCGGCCACACTGGCAGAAGCTAAAACCTTTTCAGGTAATCCAACCGAAAAAGATTTTGCAGGACGAACTGATTTACGCCATTTGCCAATCATTACAATCGATGGCGCCACGGCAAAAGATTTCGACGATGCAGTTCATGTGGTGATGACGAACATTGGGTTTCATTTGCATGTGGCTATCGCTGACGTTAGTCACTATGTCAATGTAGCATCTGCAATGGATAAAGATGCTTACGAACGCGGAACATCGGTTTATTTTCCAAATTACGTTGTGCCAATGTTACCCGAGGCCCTTAGTAATGGTCTATGTTCGCTAAACCCGCACGTTCCCCGTTTGGCGCTTGTTGCTGAAATGACTTTTGATTTCACGGGTGAAATGACAAGTTCTAAATTTTATGAAGCTGTCATAGAAAGTAAATCGCGCGTTACCTACGGTGAGGCACAAGAATTAATTGACGGTAACCCCGCTGAAGCTACGACATCAACAAAAAATAAAGACGTGCAAGAAAATATTTTTCGCTGCGCCGACTTAGCCAAAGTACTAATGGCTAAACGATTCAAAGAAGGGTCGCTAGATTTAGAAGTTGCTGAAACAGAACTTGTCATTGACGGCACTGGCGAACCTATCGACGTGATTAAGTCAGAGCGCCTGTTCGCCCATCGATTAATTGAAGAACTTATGCTTGCTGCTAACGTCGCTGTTGCAAAGTTTCTTTCGTCAAAAGAAATCCCAGCTTTTTACCGTGTACATGAAGAACCTTCCGGTGAAAAAATTGAAATGTTGCAGCGGTACGCGAAAAATTTCGGTGCAACAGTGATGATGAACGGTGGCAAGCTGCAAAAGCGCCTAACTCGCATGCTGCAAGAATTTGAAGGAAAACCCGAAGCCCAAATCATTCATATTTTGACATTACGTTCAATGAGCCAAGCAAAATACACCAAAGAAAATGTCGGTCATTTTGGATTGGGTTTTGAGTTTTACACGCACTTTACCTCACCGATTCGCCGTTACCCCGATTTAATAGTTCACCGTTTAATTAAAAATTTAGTGCTGCCAGGAAGTCGCTACCGTCTCATGAGTGAAGATGATTTAGCAACTGCAGGAACATGGCTTTCGGCATGTGAACAAAAATCAGCAAAAGCAGAACGCCAAATTCAAGCCATAAAAAAAGCCCGTTTTATGAAAAAACTTGAAGGCGAAGAATTCGAAGGAATTATTAGCTCGGTGACTAAGTTTGGTTTGTTCGTATTACTAAGGCAATTCAATATCGATGGTTTGATACGATTAGATGATCTAGGTTTGGATAAATGGGAATTTGACGAAGAAAATTTGACCTTATCAGCTAAACGCTCGGGGTTTATGTACAAAATGGGCGACATGCTAAAAGTAATAGTCAGTGCTGTCGATGTTGAACAGGGTCAGATAAACTTTGTGATCGATAAAGAGAAAAAAGACCACCACGTTGGCAAAGTGACTACGTATGCGCGCTCGACAACTGATCAAAAGCGTCCAAAATTTCAAGAGCGCGGATCACGCGAAAAGGCAAAGCCAGGTCAAAAGAATTTTAGAACTGATCGTCAAACTGAAAATCGTGCAGACAAAAAATCCGATAAGAAATTCTCTGACAAAAAGTCTTTCGATCGAAAGCCTACACAGAAAACAACGGAAGTTAAGCCAGCATTCGATGTGAAAAAATTTAGACCAAGTGCAGTCATCAAGCCAACAAGCCAGACAGGCCAAGGCCCTGCACCTGGCGGCGGCACTTATGAAATCAAACCGCGCTACGCTTCATTGTCCGATTATTTAGATCAAAAAAGGGATAGCAAGAATGAAGAAACCACAAACTCGAAATCAGCAGCGAAGTCCACTACTGGGTCCACTTCGAATCGGCCGGACTCTAAGAAACGCCAGCCGCCTTCGAACGATTCTGGGGGTTTTCGCAAAGCACGGTCTAAAAAATCTAGTCGAAAGAATAAATCTAGGTAAT
>JANPNP010000336.1:0-6473 GCA_031427535.1 Bdellovibrionales bacterium
TCGATACTGCAAAAGAATGTATGAAGGACGTCTACAGGAAGCCAAATTTTAAGTTATTATTTGGTTGGATTACCTCACGACTTTACAAAATATTTAAAGGGATACGCGATGTTATGAAAGACTTCGACGAACTTTTAGTCAGGTCACTTGAAAAACGAAAACGGCGTAGTCGAAGCTATAAACGCGAGATCAAGTCACCGCAGAGTCCCTTCCCGTACAACAATACCGTGTGGAATTTATGACCAGCGCCTTAACTGAACGGCATTAGCCATTATCACCGACGAACATCTTTACAGTACCTAAAATTTTTACAGCCCGCACATTTTGTGCGAGCTTTGTCTTTCCGTCAGGTTTACTATAGTGTCTAAACGCTGTAATACTAATGCAAGTTACCTTAGATAAAAACATTCAACCCATCGGAGTCAGATATGAAAAAACAAGCATTAGTAGCAATCACAGGTCTTTTACTTTTTGGATCTTCAGCATTTGCGGATTCGTTAGCTAAAATCACTAAAATCAAAGGCAATGGCGCCTTTCCAACCGAACTAGTTACAGTTAGTTATGTTCGACACTGTACAGAAGTCTTTACCGGCGCTTGGATGAAGCAAGCCAGTGCGACTAAGGTCGGAATTGCAGTAACTGTTGTTCAAGTGGCATCAGAATGTAATTTCCACGAGACTGAGTATATCACTGAATCTGTTGTATTGCCTATTCCCGCTGAGCTTCCAACACGATATTACCGGTTAAAGTCCCTTGCGAATTCAAATTCGCTAAGTGGCGTATCAGTCGATAACTTTAACTGATATTAAAGTAAGATTATCCCTGTGAAAGATATTCGCGAGTTTCCCAATTACCGCGCTTTTTTGGCCTCATGTTACGAGGCCGAAAAAGCAATTCACAAAAGCTTTCTATCGATCAAAACATTCGCAGAGCGTCTTGGCTTTTCCGATTCGTCGCTGCGCATGATTTTGGCGGGAAAAAGAAATTTGACGACGGCAAACATCTTTGTCATCGCAAAAGCACTAAAAATGTCTTTTTCGCAAACTGAATTATTTGAAACAATTGTACTTCGCGATCAAGCAAGTTCAGCCCATGAAAAAGAATATTACATAAAAAAGATAAAAAACTTCAGCCAAAAAAATAAATTAAAAACCATCCGCGTTAGTCAAAACATTATATTAAGTAATCCTGCCCTGCCGACATTACTAGTCTACTTGATGGACAGAAATATCGATATTTCTAAACTAAGTGATGATGATATTATTATACTTGGAAAAAAAGTCGGAATGACAGCCGGGGTACTTAAAACAACTTTTAAAGAACTTGAAACCAGCGGCTTACTGGTCGGCAGTTCGCCGAAGACCCATTTGGTATTCGATAAACTTGTATCGACCATCGGTCAAACCCAATACATCAAACAGATTTTCGCAGAGACAGCTGCACAAATTGGTACCGAACCCGCAGCGGGTCGCACGTTGTGCTCTGTAAAAACGTTTTCAATTCAAGCGCGCGATATAAAAGCGTTTTGCGAAGACTACAAAGCTATCGTCGAGCGTTACATGGGAAAAAAAGATTCCGCTAGCGCCAAAGACTCGAATATCGTCAGGGTGCTGTTCAGTCTGACGCCGTTGTTAAGAAGCTAGTTTAGAAAATCTGAGACATATTGGCAAAAACAACGGCATTAGTGTCATCATTAAGTTTTTACCGACCTCTTTTAATTTGTGGCTTACTACACAAGCGCTGCGGAGTGGCTTTGGTCTTGCAATTCATTTTATTGTTAAGACAGTAACAAGGAGACACATGAAATCTTTTAGTAAGAAAAAAGTAATTGTTTGGGCCGTTGATTCAACTCAAGACCCGACTGAGGCAGCAAACATTATTCAGGAATTGAAAGTATGGGCTAAACATCTTGATTGTGATGTTCAACCCGTATCTGTGTATTCAATGGCTAGCTTCAACTTTCCTGAAGAAATGACATTTCCTTGGAGGGATAAGCTGCAGAATGCGGCCCAAAAGTCTTTGTCACAATATTTAAAAAAAACTAAAGCTAAAGTCTTTCTTCCTGCCAAGTTGCTTTTTACAGCCGCTTTTTCAAATCGAAAAATGGCTGTAGAATTGGCTAACTATGCAGTCGATCAACAAGCACAGCTTATCGTTGCGAATACTCGGGCTATGAAGACGGCAAATCCCCTTCGCTTCGGAAGTTTTGCTGAAACCCTGGTTGCGACTTCTCAAGTTCCTGTTCTTCTACTGAACCCCTCAGCGACACCTTCTTTGAAAATTACATCTATTCTTTGGCCAACTGACTTTTCCGCCGATTCAAAACAGGCTTTTGTAAGACTTAAGCCTTGGGCTAAGGCTCTAAAATCTGCAATAATTATTTATAACCAAGTGCAAATGCCAAATATTTACTTTTCAGAAGTTAATCATGCAGGACAAACCGAAGCTTTGGAATTAGAACTAGCCGTTGTAGAAAAATCACGTTCGAAAAAAGGCGCCGAGTGGATGACTCTTCTGGATGGAAGTAATATTAAAGGTTCGCTGTTAGTTGAACGCCAAAGAAAGTACCTGGCTGCAGATATACTTACTTCGGCAAAAAAGAACGGGGTCAGTCTTATCGCATTGGCCAACCGCAATGGACCCATTTCGCAGGCTATTCTTGGCAGTGTTGCGCGCGATATTCTACTAAATGCTAAGTGTCCTGTCTTAATTTTCTTTCAAGCGAAAGTTACCAAAAAGCGTATCTCTACTGTCAAACAACTGGGACATATTGTCCGATATGACAATAGAAAAGGAAATCATGTCCAAGGATACTAGCAGTTCATTTCGCATTCGTTTTCTAGGTGCTGCGGAAACCGTTACCGGGTCTAAATACTTATTAACATCAGGCACGAAGAAAATCCTTGTAGACTGTGGATTATTTCAGGGCTTGAAAGAACTGCGCTTAAAAAACTGGGACAGATTCCCAGTTGATCCTTCAATGATAGACGCTGTGGTTCTTACGCATGCGCACATTGATCATTCTGGCTATCTACCCCGCCTAATTAAGGAAGGATTTGCCGGACCGGTATTTTGCACCGATGCCACGTTAGCATTATGTCGAATACTTTTACCCGACACAGGATACCTCCAACAAGAAGAGGCCGAATGGCTTAATCGAAAAAAATTTTCAAAACATGCTCCGGCGCTTCCACTTTTTACAGAAAAAGAAGCAGAAAAAGCGCTTCAACAGTTTGTTCCAAAAAGCTTTGATGAAGTTTTTGCTGTAACTGATGGAATACGAGCAACTTTCAATTACGCCGGACACATTCTAGGTGCTGCCAGTGTGATTGTTGAAAGCAATGAAACTAAAATAGCATTTTCCGGTGATTTAGGCCGCTCGAACGATGCGATCTTGCACCCGCCAACCCCATTGCCTGCAAGTGACTACCTTGTTGTTGAGTCAACTTACGGCAATAGACTGCATGATTCCATTAGCCCCATGGATGAGCTTGCGGAAGTTATCAATGAGGGTCTGCAAAAAAGTGGAGTGATTCTAATCCCTGCATTTGCCGTAGGACGTGCGCAGGCGTTAATGTATTATTTGGTACAGTTAAAAAAGTTGAAGCGTATTCCTAATGTTCCGATGTACTTAAACAGTCCAATGGCCACAAAGGTTACTAGTTTATTTCTAGTTTCTGCCAGTGGAATGGCGACTGGTGGACGCATAGTTCATCACTTAAAATCTTTTATTTCCAATCCTACAACAACCGTCGTCTTAGCTGGGTTTCAAGCAGCAGGCACCAGGGGCCGCTCTCTTCAAGACGGTGCCAAACAAATAAAGATATTTAAAGAATTAGTTCCAGTGCGCGCCAACATTCGGGTGTTAGAAAATATTTCGGCACACGCAGATTACGCAGAAATTATCCAATGGCTTTCGTGCAGCAAAACAAATCCTAAAAAAGTTTTTATCACTCACGGCGAGCTTGAAGCTGCTAACGCAATGAAAGTTCACATTACCAACAAATTTCAATGGTCATGCCAGGTGCCAAAGCAAGATCAAGAATTTATCTTGGAGTAAAATGAGCAGTACCCCAAATATTTGCGAAAGACCTTGCAACTGTTCGAACCACCATGATGTCCGATTCATAGTGATAACTGGCGGGCCAGGCGCAGGAAAGACTGCGGTGCTTGAAATGGCTAAGAAAGTTTTGTGTGACCATGTAGTGATAATGCCAGAAGCTGCTTCGATCATATTTGGTGGTGGATTTTGGCGGCTGCAAAGCGTTTCTGCTAGGCAAGCCGCACAAACCGCTATTTTTCATGTTCAAGTACAGATGGAAAAATTAGTTCAAAAAGAACGTAAGTGGGCTGTCGCGCTTTGTGATCGTGGATCACTAGATGGCTTTGCCTATTGGACTAGTACTGACGAAACATTTTGGGAAATGACAAATAGTTCCATCAGAAACGAATATGCGAAGTATCTAGCAGTGATTCATCTGCGCTCGCCTACAGAGTTATTGGGCTACAATCAACACAATCCACTCAGAATTGAATCATCGATCCAAGCTGTGGAAATTGACGAAAAAATTGCGGCTGTTTGGAAAGATCATCCCAACTACAACATTATCGAAAGCACTGAAAACTTTTTAACTAAAGCAGAACAGGCATTGCATCTGATTACGAAATTTATTCCAGACTGCTGCACTGAACCCGAAGTTTAGCTTGAGAAAGGTACTTTGGTTTAATTTTACCGTGCTATCAAGATCGGCTTGGTTCCCGTACTTAATTGCTTTGCACTTAACGACTTTGACTTGTGGATGTTTTTTACGAAATTTTTTAGTCTTTACGATTTCATTTTTTTCAATTTGTTTGGAAAATGCGACGTACGACGGATAATCTAAAATTGGCATTGGCTCTGGTTTAACGTGAAATAATTCTGTTGTTGCACCAAAAACATTTAATAGCGAATCACACTGTTTAAAGCGTTCAGACAGATCACAGGGAATTAGAACTTTTTTAGGAAGTATGACACTGTCATGCCCAATGACAGTGAGCGCCGCTTTAAGTTTTTTTGCGGCAGTAATAATTTGCTGATGGATATCTCCAAATCAGAGTCCTTAAACACATAGATAAATGTTAGCTGGACGGCCATTTTTTTAGCAAGCATAAGCGCTTGCACGGCCACAGTTCTTGAGAAGTCCGAAAGATCAACCGCAACCAACAAATTCTAAGTCTTTTTAAATTTGGTCATTATATGTCCTTAGATGTTAATTTTTAAGTCGTGTTTCAAGTAGTTCTGATAAGGCTTTGTAAGCGTCAATTTCAGTGAAGATCCCTACCAACTTTCCGTTGTCAACAACCAGGGCACAACCGTACTTATTAGCTGCCATTTCGGCTACCACTTCGTTTAACGGTGCCGTCGGTTTGGTAAAATAAGGATTAGCTGTGTAAGCCTCTTCGACCGTCATCTTCGTTGCGTCGACGTCTTTGAAGCTATTCACAAGATTGATATCGCGGTCAGTAAGTATGCCTACTAAATTTCCAGCCTTAAGAACTGGTAAGTGTCTAAGATGAAGCTTGCGCATAAAATCACTTGCCTGTGCAATTGTCTGATCACACCCAATTGATTTTGGAACAAGGGTCATAAATTTCTGCACAGTTGGAATTGGTTTCATTTTTCTATCTCCTTAAAGGGGCTTAATGCTTACTAACTTTAAGTATTACAAGCTAATGGCCAACCCCAAATGAGAGGTGCTGGATCTAACCGACTATTTATGACAACCTGTCATGAATTATATTTTCAAGGTGTCAACGTGGCATTTCATCAATGACGACCCGTACGGTATTCGCGTACAGTTGAAAACTCTCTGGCATAGCCATTGATAAGCTAATAGGTGAAGAAATTCAGCGAGGACAAATCAGAATGGCAATAAAACACAAAATAGCTGTAATCGATGACGATCTAGAAATGGGCCGAGTCGTAAAGGATCTGTTAACCGAAGAGGGCTATGAAGTTTGGCATTTTTCATCAGCAGCGGAAGCCCTGGTGCGGTTCAAAAAAGAAATTCCGCATGTCTTAATAACGGATAATAAAATGAAAGAAATCGACGGCTTGATGTTTTTAAAAAAGATTCAAGCCGATCACCCTGAAATAGTCTCGATTATGATGACGGCATTTGGTTCCATTGAAACCGCGATCGAGGCCATGAAGCTAGGTGCTTATCACTACATTGTTAAACCCTTTAAAAACGACGAGCTTATTTATTTAGTGCGACGTGCTTTTGAAAACGTTAAACTCAAACAGGAAAATAAAGTTTTAAAGCGTGAGCTTAATAAGTCTTTCAATTTAGAATCTATCATTGGAAAAAGCACGCTGATGCTTGACGTCTTCGAGCTTATTAAACTTGTAGCTAGCGCCTGAAGGGGCCCTTGCGCCTGGCGCGAACCAGCGATCGGTCGCGCCCGACCCAAAGCCCGCGACAGGCTCCTGG
>JANPNP010000337.1:0-3889 GCA_031427535.1 Bdellovibrionales bacterium
TGATCGTCGAAGTATAAGCAAATTTTCAAGAGGGTGGCACCATGAAGATGGTCAGCAATCCCAGGAAAGTCATAAATCATATGCCAAATGAGAACGCCAGTTGGTCCTAGCTCAGCAACAACTAATGGTGCTGGTAGCTCAATCCTACTTAGACTTAATTTTAAAGGAAGATCAAGTTAAAGTAGCCGGTGAAAAATTAAGTGCTTTAAATAAATTAGCTGAATTTACTCAAGCGCGCGTAAGTCAGGCACAGCTTACCAAGGATCAATTGTCGTATGTGCAGGCCGATCAAAAACGAGCGCAGCTAAGACTGCTGGAAGCAACCCAGCAGCGCGACGAAGTTTCGACGAAGTTCGAAAATGAATTCGGGGTTTCATTTAAAGCTACACTTTCGGCTCGAAATGCATTGATTCCGCGAATTGACCAGCAGTCAAAATCAGATTGGTTGCAAGAAGCCCAGCAGAATTCACTTAAGGTACAAATACAGAAATTTGCTTTAGAAATTGCAAGTAAGGATATCATGCGTGCACGATCATTGTCGTCACCGACCGTAAGTATGAATGCCGGCGTGTCAACAAGCCGTCCCGGCTACCAAGGAATCAATCAAAGCCAATTTTCTAAAGGAGGTTACATCGGAATTTTCATTAACATTCCACTTTATGACGGTGGATTACGATCTGCAGTTACAAAAGAGCATGTTTTAAGGAAAGATTCTGCAGAACTTGAAAGTGAAACAGTTCGTCGTCAGGCCCGTTTTGATGCCGATTCGGCAATCAATGCTTACACACTTGCCGTGAACGGAATTAACAATCAGCGAGAGATCATTTCACTAACTGAAGATGTTGTACGGTCAACACAAGCCGCATTTGACACCGGCAATACTGACTACACAAAGTTACTAATCGAGCTTAATAAGCTTTACGATTATAAGTACGAACTTGCAAAAATAAATGTGAAAGCATTAACAAGCTTCATCAACTTAAAATTAGCAACAAGCAGCTTAAATAATGACGACTTGGTAGCAATCAGCAAGTCGTTAACCACACGAAGATTAAATTAATAAAAAAGCAGTGTTTAGACTTAACTTAAAAGCTGTAAATAGAAATATTTACAGCTTTTCAATTTAGCTATGAACACGTTCAATTAAAGGTTTACTAGGTAATATAACTGCCGCAGATTTTTTTGATTCTTTTTTTATTTCGCCAATAACTTCTTCTTGCACTAGATCTTGTAAAAACATCTGATTCGTTAAAACATCGATAATTTTCTTTGAGGCGTAACCGTCTCCATACGGGGTTCTACGAACAGCCATTTTTAGATACTCATCTTTATCATTAAATAGATTCAGTACCGCGGCTATCAAAGACGTACGCGAAGTACCCACTAATTTTGCAGAACCACAATCGATTGATTCAGGACGTTCCGTATTTAGCCTACAAACTAGTATTGGCTTTCCTAGAAATGGCGCCTCTTCTTGCACGCCACCAGAGTCCGTAATAATCAAGTCAGCTTCATGCATAACAGAAACGAAATCAAAATAACCCATTGGGCTTTCTACAATTAGATTACTCGGAATGACGGAAAATACTTTATTGAATGCTTCACGAATATTGGGATTCTGGTGCATTGGCCATACAATTTTTATGCTGGGGTAAAGATTGCAAATATCTTTAATCCCTTCCATCATACTGACCATTTCATCACCAAAACTTTCACGGCGATGCAACGTAAGCAGAATTAAGAAATCTTCCGAACTTTTATATTTGAATTTATTGACCGAAATTTGGCTGACCACCAAGCGAAGCGCATCAATTCCTGTGTTACCAACCATAAAAATATTTTGTTTTTCAAATCCTTCGGCAACTAAGTTTTGTTCTGCCTTTTGGGTCGGGGCAAAGTGCCATTTGCTTGCAAGGCTAATGACTCGCCGATTGAACTCTTCTGGAAACGGAGAATTTAAATTGTTCGTTCGTAAGCCAGCTTCCACATGCACAACTTCTATATTGGATTGAAAAGCCATCATTGCAGCAACTGCTGCAGTTGTTGTATCACCTTGGACCACAAGAAACTTTATTTGATTTGCAGAAAGCACTGGCGCTAGCTTTTCGAAAAGCGCAGCAGATATTTCGTTTAAGGATTGTCCAGGCTTCATAATTTGCAAATTGAAATCTATTCTAATATTGAAGAAATCTAATATCGGCATCGCCATTTCTCTATGCTGGCCGGTAAAACACGTGTACACAGTCAACAAACGTTTTTGCGCTTCTAAAATTAAAGGGGCTAATTTAATGCACTCAGGTCTGGTACCAAAAACAAAAAGTATGCTCGGGTTAGCCATCGCGTTTCTCCGTTTGTGTTTACTGTCGGCAATTTACATTTCAATATTTGCGCCAGCTCAAGGTAACGCGTTTTATCAAATCAATTCCGAGATTATCAATATCCCCACTATTGGTGGCATGCAAGCTGACATGAAAATATTAGTCGGCAAACAATTCCTAAACGCATCCCGGGTTGCGCTTGGATTGCATTCACTGTACCAATCCGCAAGTGAACCAACTTATTACATACGTTACGGCCCAATACTACAATTTCGCACAAAATTATTTGTTGAAAATTTGTACCTCTACTACGAACATCACGAGTTTCTCTTGAAAACTTCTTTTAGTGATGCCATCAATACAACCTCTAGTCGTTTTAAATCTGAAAACAGATATGGGATTGTTTACTCAAGGTATGATGAAATTGCAGAAAACTGGGCTTTGGATACCTACGGCGAAAGCTTTTTAATACCTCTAGTTGCTGCAAGTGACTTTCTTTCAGTAGTTCGCAGCACTCTGCTTTATAAAAAAACCCTCATAAATCCACTAGTTGAGGTTTATTTAAAAGATTCTCCTCAAAATTTTGGCGGTGACAATCAAGAACTGCGCGTGGGTTTTCAGTGGCAGCCTTTTGCTTTCAGTAATTTAAAAGTGATGGCGAACATATTACCGAAATCAGACACTTCTAGTTCAGGAGTACTGGGTCAGTTTAATATTTTTTATGAAGGCACTTTATGACTTGGGCACTTTTTACAATTACGTTTGTAATTACTGCACTGGTGCTTCTGTTTTGCGTCGATGATCTTTATATCGATATTGTCGCTCTTTTTAAAAATCTAAAGCCGCACGAGATTTCCGAACGCACATTAGCAAAGATGAATTTAATGCCACAGAAAAAAATTGCTGTCATGATCGCTAACTGGCACGAGGACGAGATCCTAGAGCGGATGATTTCTGGCAACACCCTTCGCTTAGACTATTCAAATTATACCTTTTATTTGGGCGTCTACCCTAATGATTTGCCCACGCTTAACGTTGCGAAGTCTATCGAAAGCAAATATTCAAATGTCCGTGTCGTCGTAAACCGAGCTGACGGCCCCACTTCAAAAGGCCAAATGCTGAATCAAATAGTACAAACAATACGTATCCACGAACTACAGCAAGAGGCCGCATTTGATATTTTCATGCTACACGATTCGGAAGATTTAATACATCCGCTGTCGTTAAAACTTATTAATTATCACATGGAAGACAAAGACTTTTTGCAAATTCCGGTGTTTAGTCTTCCGACTTCGACGCTAGATTTCACTCGCTGCACTTACATCGACGAGTTTGCTGAAAGTCACACCAAAGACATGCTAGTTCGAAGTCATTTACAAGGAGCCGTTCCCTCTGCAGGTGTCGGAACCGCTATGTCTAGGTTGTTTGTTGCTGAGATGCTGCTGTTGCAACACGGCGAACTTATGAAAGAAGACACCTTAACCGAGGACTACCACTTAGGTACCGGTATAGGTGCTATCCCAACGGACCGCAGTTGGGCCCATCGATGTCCGGATCCTCCCCCAGCGTAT
>JANPNP010000338.1:0-2712 GCA_031427535.1 Bdellovibrionales bacterium
GACCGTCCCCTTCACCTTCTCGATGAACTCGGTGGCCTTCCTGCGCTTCTCGGCCACCCGGAGGGTGAGCTCCTTGTAGGCGTCGCGCTGCGGTGATATCATTTTTTGATTTGTTATCGATGACCATAACTTCTTCGTTAGATCGGATCATTTTAGCAATGTCATCCAAGGTCACATAACAGCTTTGTTGAGTGTCATAAAGCTTACGGTTCTGGTATCTCTTGATAATTTTAACCTTAGCGCTTGGCTTAATGCTTAAACTATCCATTTGATTCATCACAATGGCCTCCGTGTGACTGGCTTTTGGCTTCAGGTTTCGCTTAAATCTGAAGCTTTTTTCACCTGTTTATTCTTGCGCAAAGTAGCCCTGCCGCCACCCCTTGTCAAGTAACTCGACACACCTTAAAGAAATACAGGTTAATACAAATCACATAAATTTATTCTGAAGTAAAATAGTATGGGTTAGGCTCTTGATGTTCTAAAATACACGTTACATTTCAATACCTTATATGACTTATAATTTTATCTAATTTGTGACAGTCACAAAGACGAAAAGGTCCAGATTTCTTAGTTTTGTTGGGATTTTGTCTGAAATGGACTCGAGAGAAACGCTTAAAACAGCCGATGAGAGCCTATATGGGAGCTCAAATGATGACTCAAAATCAGCTGATCATGGCACTAACTTTTATCGTCCTATCTGGTTGCGCAACCGATGGTGACAGATTTTTTGACTCGGCCATGAATGATCGAAATCGAGCTCCGGCATCTTTGCAGCTTCCTGCAAATTATGATGACGCCGTTCCAGTAGTTGACGCTATTAATAACCAAGCTGAAGCCGACTTTTTATTTATGAAAGCTGACATGGAATCTTTGCAAGGTCATTCGGCTGACGCGATCGAGAATTTAAAATCAGCTTTAGTTTATGACCCGCAAACTGCGACTTTAATGCAAAGATTATCAGTCGAATACTTTCGCCGCGGGCAACTGCGCGATTCGCTTTACTGGGCCGAGCGCGCAAAAGCAATCGCTGGCGAACGCCGAGATTTAAACATGCTTCTTGGTGGACTTTACAGTTCAACTAAAAGTTATGAAAAAGCAATTGCAAGCTACGAAAGTCTTTTAAGAAAAGATCCAGAAGACTTCGAGGTCATGCTGTACTTAGGAGCGATTTATTCCGAACAAAAAAATTACAAAAAAGCTATTGATCAATTTGCTAAGGTCGCGCAAGAAAAACAGTCAAGCTCGCAACATTTAGCTCGTTACTACATGGCGCGAATTTACCTTGAGCAAGACGCCAAACTGAATGCGAAAAAAGCGCAAATAGAGCTAAACAAAAGCATTGAAATTAAAGCTGATTTTTTTGAAGCCATAGTTTTATTGGGGCAGTTGATACAGAAAGATAAAGGCGAAGAGGCCTCAATAAAATTCTATGCAACTCATCAGGCTAAAAAAGGTCCGCAACCAAAATTAGCTGAAATATTATCTCAGCATTATATCGAGAAGGGTCAGTACGATAAAGCTTACGAACAGCTTGAAATTTTAGATTCTCAGTCAGAAGACCAAGTGCAAATAAAATTAAAGATGGCGCTCATTTTGATTGATAAGAAAATGTACGACTTAGCAATTGAAAAGCTGGATGACATTTTAAAGATAGCTCCTGAATCAGACAAAGTACGGTTTTACTTATCTGCAGTTTTTGAAGAAAAAAAGCAATACCAGCAGGCCTACGATCAGTACATGTTAATAACAAAAGGTAGCTCTTATTTTGAAGAGTCACGTGTGCATGCAGCTTACTTATCTAAAATTCTAGGAGATGCAGACAAGGGTCAAAAGGTCTTAGCGGATGTTGAAAAAATCACGAATGTGCAAACGTATTTCTTGATGGCTCAATTTCATGAGGACAAGCTTGAGCTGGATAAAGCAATATCGATTGCTAAAAAAGCTCAGAAAGCATTTCCTAAAAATGCACAGGCGCATTTTTACGAAGGTACCTTATTAGACAAGATGAATAAGAAGCGCGAAATGTTAAGCAGTATGGAAAAAGCTCTTGAGCTTGAGCCAGAGAATTCTCAGACCATGAATTACATCGCATTTTCATTAGCGGAGCTAAACGAGGATCTTGAAAAAGCAGAAAAATTAGCTCGGATGGCTGTACAGAAAGAAAAAAATGATGGGTTTGTACTAGACACTTTAGGATGGATCTTATTTAAACGAGGCGAGTATAAAGAGGCTATAGCCATATTAGAAAAAGCCCATGAAATTCAGCCGACCGTTGGAATTATTGCGGAACACTTAGGGGATGCATACATCAAATTGAAAAAATTAGATAAAGCAAGGGCGTTACTTTTAAAAGCCAACGAACTTGAAAGTGATCAATTGCGCAAACGGGAAATTTTGATTAAAATTACCGGAATCGAAGATGATCTTAAAAACCGGATGCGAAAACCCGCCGCAAGTGATTCCGATTTAAGTACGAATGGGTCGCCATAATAGCAAAAACTATTTTCCACTCGGCGCTAAGTAATGGTACCAGTGACAGAATAAAAACAAGGCCGCTGCGTTTAAAAAACTCGATTTTATTTTTTCTACGGGCATCACTCGGTGATCCCAGCCTACACATTGTCGCAATTAACGACCTCACCGATGCGAAGACGCTCGCCTACCTTTTGAAGTACGACTCGGTCCACGGGACGTTACAGGGAAGCGTCGAGG
>JANPNP010000339.1:0-4971 GCA_031427535.1 Bdellovibrionales bacterium
TTAGCTAATGTTAACTTTGCATCGATATTGATTAGTGACATTAACTTTTGGTTATCAACCTTAACGATGTCAGTTAGCCTTGCTTCAACCGTATCAGAAATATGTTTTGCAAGTTTTGGATCGTCAGTAAGTGACTTTCCCTCAGATTGAATTTTTTTAATTCGCTCGTAAGAGGCCGACTTTTCAACAGCTTGGGTAGCCGTTTCTGAAGTTAATCTAACATTTTTCTTTTGTGCTTGCGCGAAAGAAAATTGTGAAAAGATGATTAGTGCTGCTATTAACATGGACTTCATTTGATACCTCTTCTGTTAGTTCGTAATTGTTTCTTCAAATTCTTTTATTTCAATCTTTATACCCGTTTTTGCTCTTCCAGATCGAATTTACACACTCTGAAAGCCAAACTCTAATCGTAGCGACGCAATTTCGGTTACAGCGCCCAAACATTTAACACACTAATTACCGCGCGGGTTGGCAGACTTCTGTTTTTGCGCCTTTATCCCGATGTCGTTTCCATAATCTTTACGAAATTCTTCTCTATCAATTTCTAAACTTTGCGACAGCAGAACTTTCATTCGGATAAAACGTCTAGTTTCTGATTCGACTTGTCTAAGACCCTTAACTGCAGCGATTATCACACGCTGGCGGACAGTCGGTGATTTTACATCAGTATCCTTATAATCGGTATCACTAGTCTCAGATCCCTCTGATGTCGTAGATCCTAAGATGTCCTCTTCGTCTGATTCTTTCTTTGCATCTGCTGTCTTAGCTGCACTGGCCATTACTTTTAAGCCTGCAGCTACTAATATTTCGTTTATAGCCGTATCAATTTGTTTCGAATGCAGGATATAGGTTTTAAAATCTACTTTTTCTTGCTGCATGATAGGATAAAACGTATTCATCAAACCAGAAAGCTTTTGCAATTGGGTGTAGGTACGTCCATACAATGCCTTGTAGGTTGTATTTTTCGAACTTTTAACAGTAGCAACTAAATAATTTGGATTTGGATTCAACTTTTGTAAGTTTTTATCTGCAGCCGGCGTTAAAGCGCGTTGAATAAGTTGAAGATACAGCTCGGTTTCGGTTTTGAACTGGCCAACTAAGTTGTTTTGCAAATATTTACTTTTATTTAAAAAATCGGCTGCGTGCTTGTCCCACGAGCGGTCATTAAACATATTTGCTTGCGCTTTTTTTGTAAGGTTTTTAAATTTTGTATCAAGCATCTCGAATTCACTTTTGGCAGCATCGTTTGTAGCTTTGGTCCACCAAGTTTTGAATGGCTCAGGATTCGTTTTTTCACGGTAATCGCCGATGATATTGTAATCCAAGTTATTAACTAAAAATTCAGACATAGATTTTTGGTTTATCGGCGTTGAATATAAGTTTGCAGACGTACGAAGCTCTGAGCAAAAAGTACCACGATCAGCATTTGGACTTAGTAAACTTGGGGGATCGAACTGCGGTGAAAGGGCGTCTAAATTCGTTGGTTTGACTTTTGTTTTATCAAAAGAAGCTAATTTATTTCCGCAAATAATTTTGTACATCAGTAAGTCTGTGGGCTTATTAAACTTAAATAGTTTACTTGCAGACCATAGGCTGAAGTCAGCCTCGTCAGAAATAGTCTTCATTGGTTCATTCACTGTAAAGGCTTGAGCAAAGCCCGATAGCGGAAGTACAGCGGGCAGGGGATTGCCCAGCAGGTCGCGTACTGCTATTAAGGATTCAAATAATTTGGTATTTGCATACTGATGGTAGCTATTTTCCTTACTAGTTGCGTCTACAGCAGATAATATTTGGTTCATATCATTTAACCCGGCAGCAATTATGTTGATGTCATTAGATGCTAGCTTTTTTAAAATCGCATTGTATTTTTCTAAGGCGGCACCCGTGATTGGTTTTTCCGGCGATTTCAATGATCCTAAAACTTGAGTGATATGTTCTTTTTGTCTAAGTTCAATTTCAGCTGGCCTATTAAGATATAAGTCATTTGTTGCGCCGCCCATGACCTTAGCGGTACCCATAGAAACTCCGTATAAAGGAAGGGTTCTGAACGGAAAGCCCGATTTTGTGTTCATGATTTCCCAGTCAGCTGGATTTTGTACAATACGGTGTCCCGCATTTAGCGTTTCAAAAAGTGACGTTGTAAAATTGCGGTAAAATTTGAAAGAGTAGTCCATTTGATTCAAAAGCTCTTTGGTAAGCTCCATCCATCCAGCTAAATCATTTTCGACGTCCGCATTTAAATGATCGCGCCATTGCTGAACTTGGATACCGTAATTTTCAATTTCTTTTTCTAAATTCGATTGGTCGCAGTTGGGTTTATAAACAAATTGCAATGCAGCCGCTATGATGGGTGTTGCAACTGCCGGGTTAAAACATTCAGTTTTAGGCATTATGATTTTAGTTTCGTCCCAGTCGGCATCGTCGTAGGCCTTCCAGAATTTATTGATGGCGTGAGCATCAAAATCAAAAAATAAAGGACGAATTAAATTGTTCATAGGTCTAAAAATGTACGGCGACAAGACGTGATCAATTCCCACAAACAAAGTAAATTTTGTGACGTTGCCCGCCCAGCGAATGCTTTTCATAGCCCAAGTGCCACCTGTAAATGTTAGTGCAACATCAGCACCGGTAACTTTAAAAGCCTGTTTTACTAACCATTCTTTGTTTAAAAATCTTTTTGCAGCTTCGGTAGTAGTTAATTTTCTAAAACCCATGCGTGTGCCGTGATCCAAAACATCGGATACAGCTTGTGATCCCCACATTGAAACGATTTGTGGAAAATACTGAGTAAATTTATTTCTAGCCGTCCAGCCTTTCCAAGCTTCGTTGCATGACTGCACCGATTTTTCGTCATCTTTACCAAGTATCCACGAATCAACACACATTTTTCCGCTTTGGCCTAAGTCTGCAACGATACTAGACGCAAGTGATCCAAGTGCCATACCCTGGTAATTAAATCGCCGCATCATGCGCGCGTGATCTTTGGGATGCATCGATTTAAAACCCGCACCTTTGGTGCGGAAATCCATGTAGAAACCATTAGTCAGCATAAATGCATAAAAAGACATATGTGCAATAGGATCCTTTAGCGACATGATATGTTTTTCCATCGCAAGCGGATCACCGTGCGCACGTAGCCACATTGAATTCACAGTTACAATTCCAATGGCAGCAAAAAAAGTTAGTGTTTCCGGAGTAAGACGGTATGTCGTACTAAGAAATACCCCATCTTTTTTAGATTTTTCTTGTTGAGCTTGTTGCATTTTCGTAAGTTCCGCACGAATTAAATCAAGAGCATTCGGATCACCCTTTTGAGCTTCTGCCACTAAAGCACCAATGATAGCTTCTGCAGACTGTTCGCCAGCCGTTATTACCGGAGCCACAACCAAATTTTCAGCGTTCTGAGCGAAGGCCACAGACACTAAAAACTGTATAATTAAAATTGTTTGAACCCATTGTTTCAACATTAGACTTCTCCGTATATAAAAGAAGAAGCAAAATAAAGACTAGCCAAAACGCGCTTAATTCAGCGTAGTTGTCTCATTTTAGGAATGTACGTAAGTTGTCACATGGTACGTACGAATTTCCGATTACAAAGGCGAATTCTAAGCTTTGCAGGATAGTCATATTCAATGTTTTCCCACCCTTAGCTGCTGCTAAAAACTGGTGCTGCGTGTTTGATCCAAGCGGCGTAGTGGTTTTTTCTTGGTTTGTAGTTTACGAAACCAAAGGCTTCTAGGATGTTTTGTCTTAAATATCCTATGCACTGTTTAAAATCCTTACCCCAGTTAGTTAGTCTTGAAAACGGCCGGAATTGCCAAAAACCTTCTGGGATTTGGTGAATGGACTTGGCTTCGACCGCGGCTTTTGACCCATCGCCCACAGCTTTTTTTGCACGCGCTGATTTAAACACTTTAAAGCTTTGCTGACCCATTGTGTGGCTTGCGATCTGACCTGATATGGCTTTAATGAATCCTTTGTACAGTATCCTATTAGTGATTCTTAAAAGTAAATGAATGTGATTTGAGGTTATAGCTTGCTGATAAATTCTTACCCCAAACTTTTTGCTAAAACGAATAAGGATATGCTTTATCGCTTGGTGATTACGTTTAGCTAAGAAGCTGTCACTACCCATCGCCCACTCGCTACGTAGGACCAAGTGAATCGAATCTTTCTTAGATAGCGGCCTTCTTGATTTTCTTTTTTTGTAAAGAAGTGCGCCGCCGAAGAACTTTTTTTGGTGGTTTGGAAATAGCGTTAGTTGCTTAATTTTTTTCATCTTAGTGAATTAGCACTTCAAGACTGGGGCTATGCCCCAAATGCTGCGACAGAAATACGGCTCGGAGTGAAGGTCGGTAATCGGATGTGGGGTAAATTAAGGAACTGGGATATGCTACACGAGTGCTGAGTAACACGTGATAAGTAACAAGTACTTGTAACATTTGTATGTGCTAAATTCACTTTTACCGGACAGGCTTCCTGCCTGCTGAAAGCTCTGCTTTCAGACTATCGCTTCTCCTGATGCTTCCGGCATCTGGAGACCTTGTTTTTTTATTTTTGGATTAACTACTGTTTTCTTGAATTGGACTTTTATTAAGACCTATTTTAATTGGTATGTTCTGAATTGGGATAATATTTGTTTCTAGAAATCCTAAAATAAAAAAGCTGAACTATTCGTCAGCCTTCTTTTTTCAAACAAATTTGTTTGAAAAACTAATCTTTAGTGATCTTTACGTGCTTCAAAACAATCGGCTCCAGTGGCTTATCGCCTGGCGCTGTTTTCGCTTTTGAAATTGCCTCGACAATTGGGTAACCCTCAACAACTTCACCGAAAATACTGTGGCGGTTATCTAACCATGGCGTTGGTACAACGGTAATAAAAAATTGGCTGCCGTTTGAATTAGGTCCTGAATTCGCCATAGACAAAATTCCTGGTTTGCTGTGCTTTAGTGTCGGAGAAAATTCGTCAGC